>CALQBT020000043.1 GCA_943328885.2 Bordetella parapertussis
AGCCGGCGGAGCTGGCTGGTGATCGTGCCGCCGGAATAGGCCTTCCACTCCCAGACCCTGGCGAGGAATTCCTCGCGGTTCAGCAGCTTCTTGTTGGCATCGTTGCGGGCGGCGCCCTCGACCGCGAGGCCGATGCCTTCCTGCTCGAGATTGCGCACCACCACCATCTGCGTGGCGATGCCGGCATGGTCGGTGCCTGGCACCCACAGCGTGTTGCAACCCTGCATGCGGTGGTAGCGCGTCAACGAGTCCATGATGGTCTGATTGAAGGCGTGCCCCATGTGCAGCGTGCCCGTCACGTTGGGCGGCGGCAGCTGGATGCTGAACGACGGCTTGCTGCTGTCGAGCGTGGGGGCGTAGATACCGCTTTGCTCCCACAGCGGGCCCCAGTGAGCCTCGATGGCTGCGGGCTCGAAAGACTTGGCAAGTTCGGTCATGGTCACGGCGGCGCCGGCTAGAGGCCTGGCTTGGGCCGCAACGCGTAGGCGATCAATGGAAGAGGGGGTCGCAGATTGTAGGGTGGGGCCGTTGCGCGCCGCGCCAATCTACAGCGGTCTGACCGGCCGGTGGTTGCCGCTACTTCTTGCCTGGCGTGACCGCGTCGACGGTTTTTTCGATCACCTTGCCGGCGACCGAAACACCGGTCGACACCACTGCGCCCGTGACGCTGATGGCTGCGCCAGCCGCAGCGCCTGCCACGCTGACGACCGCACAAGCGCTCAGTGTGGTGACCAGCAGCAAGGCGCTCAGCTTGCGAAGCACAGAGGCACAGGGGTAATGGTTCATGGGGCGCATGGGGTCATGGTTTCGGTGGGTTCAGGGGCGGCTCTGGCTCGCCAAAGGTGTCGGTGAAGCTGAACCACAGCGAGACGTAGAACACCGCGGAGAACACCAACCCGATCGGCATCGTCAGCAGGCCTAGCGTCTGCCTGGCACCCGTCAGCATGGCGGCCACCATCACCAGCAGCGCGACCCCGACCATCAGTCCGGCCCAGCCCAGCAGGTAGACCGCGAAGGCGGCGCGAGTGCGCCACAGCGCCAGTGTGCTGGTGAACAGCGCTTGCACCAAACTCTGGCCACCCCAGTGCACCAGCGCGGGCGCGTGCCAGAAAGGCATCGACAGCAGCCCGGCCAGACCGACCCGCACCAGCATGCCCTGCACCAGCCTGGGGTCGGCGAGGATGGCGTCGAGTTGGGGCGAGGACTTGCCGTCGGCACTGGACTGCGAGATCAGGCGCTGCAAGTTTTCGAACAGACCCCCGTCGACCCAATCGGCCAACCCAATCACCGTCATCGAGCCGACCGCATAGCAGCCGCACAGCAGCCACTGTGACCGGCGCCGCGATCGGTCGGGGTGGCGAAGGCCCGCGATGAGTTGCAGCGCATGCGCCGGACCGCCGGCCAGCGTGCTGCGGCTCGCCACCATGAAGCCCAGGCTGAGCATCGGCAGCAAGGCCATGCCCAGCGGGCCACCCAGCACCGGCACGAGCACCATCAGCAGCAACACCGACAGGAAGAAAAAGGTGAACAGGCCAGCGAAAGCGATCGGCCGGCGCCACCACAGCGCGAAGCCGCGGCGTATCCATTGCCAGCCCTGGCGAGGTGCTACCGGGTGAAGTCGAAGTCCCATGGGTGTCTGGTTGGAGTTGCGGCCTTCAGGGAGCCGGGTGCCAGGGTTTGTCGACCCTGGCGCGCAGCACGCGCTCGAATTGGCCAGGGTCTTTGGGTTGGATCAGGCTGGCTTGGCGAGGCAGATGCTTGTCGCCCAGCCGTGACAGCCAGAAGCGAAGTGCCGCAGCGCGCATCAGCGCCGGCAGCAAACGGGTTTCGGCACCGGCCAAGGGGCGCACCTGCTCGTACGCATGGACCAGCGCCTGGGCCCGGTCCTCGTCCAGCGAGGCATGGTCAGCGCCCAGGCACCAGTCGTTCAGGCAGACCGCCAGATCATAGGCAAAGCGGTCGATGCCGGCAAAGTAGAAATCGAAACAACCGGTGAGCTTTTCATGCCCCGGCAGGCCGTCGAACAGCACGTTGTCGCGGAACAAGTCCAAATGCACCGCGCCACGCGGCAAGGCAGCGTAAGAGGGTGATGTCGCTAGCTGTTGCTGGAAGCTCAACTCCGAGGCGAGCAACTGGCGCTGCATCTTGCTGAGGTGGGGCTGCACCTGAGGCGCGATCGTCTGGCACCAAGTCAGGCCTCGCAGATTGGGCTGGCGCGGCGTGAAATCGGTCGCACCCAGGTGCATGCGGGCCAGCATCTGGCCGAGTTGGGCGCAGTGGTGCAGGTCGGGTGCGAACTGGTGCTGCCCGGGCAGTCGCTTGACCAGCGCTGCCGGTTTGCCCGCGACCTCGTGCAGCAACAGTCCGTCGGCGTCGGCGCAGGGCTCGGGCACCGGCAGACCGCGCTGCGCCAGGTGCTGCATCAGGCCGAGGTAGAAAGGCAGCTGCGCGGGCTGCAAGCGTTCGAACAGCGTCAACACCCATTCGCCTCGGTCGGTGCTGACAAAGTAGTTGGTGTTCTCGATGCCTGCACTGATGCCTTCGATCGCCCGCAACTCGCCGGTTCCCAGCTTCAGCGTGAGCGCTGCGGCCTCGTCGGTCGACACCTTGGTGAAAACAGCCATGCCGCCGGTCAGAACGACAGCACCGACCACACCCGCTGGCCTGCCGCGTCACGCTTGCTCGACAGGTCCTGGCCTGCGCCGGGCAGCAAGATGTCGTAGTCGCGCACACCAGCTGCCTTGGAATGCACGGTCAGGCGCTGGGTCTGGCCGCGCACACGCAACTCGTCGATGCGAACATGGGCATCCTCGCTGACCAATTGCTGCACCAAGGCCTCCGAGTTGCCAGCAGATTTCTGGGCCATGCCACCGGCGCAACCCGATAGCACGCTGGCTGCCAGCAGCCCGGCCAGCTGCCTGGCCAGAAGCTGCAGAAGAGAAATTTTCATGCCTGGATTCTAGGTGTCTGGCCTGGATCGCTGCCGGGTCGCCAATCCGCGACCACAATCCGGGCCATGAGTCAATCTCCAACGCCCTCCGACGTGACCTTGCCCACCTTGCTGCTGGTCGACGGCTCCAGCTACCTTTACCGCGCTTACCACGCGATGCCCGACCTGCGCGGGCCGGACGGTTTCCCGACCGGCGCAATCCACGGCATGGTGGCGATGATGAAGCGCCTGCGCGAGCAGGAGCTCAGCGCCAGCCAGGACGGTCAGCCTATGGGCCATGCGGCCTGCGTCTTCGACGCTTCGGGCCCGACATTTCGCGATGGCTGGTATCCCGATTACAAGGCCCAGCGCGCGCCGATGCCCGATGATTTACGGGCTCAGATACCGGCCATCCATGAACTGGTGCGGCTGCTGGGCTGGCCGGTGCTCGAGGTGCCTGGCATCGAGGCTGACGACGCCATCGGCACGCTGGCGCGGGTCGGCGCGGCCGCCGGGCACCGGGTGATCATCTCCACCGGCGACAAGGACCTGGCGCAGTTGGTCAACGAGCAGGTCACGCTGATCAACACCATGTCCAACGAGCGGCTCGACATCGAAGGGGTCAAGGCCAAGTTTGGCGTTGCCCCCGACCGCATCATCGACTACCTCACGCTGGTTGGCGACGTGGTCGACAACGTGCCCGGGGTCGAGAAGGTTGGCCCCAAGACGGCGGCGAAATGGATTGCTGAGTACGGCTCGCTCGATGCCGTGATCGCCTCGGCCGCCAGCATCAAGGGCGTCGTGGGCGAAAACCTGCGCAAGGCGCTCGACTGGCTGCCTCAGGGCAGGCGCTTGATCACCGTGGTGACTGATTGCGATCTCGGGCCCTATCTCGAAGGCTGGCCAGGCGTCGAGTCGCTGGCGATGCGCGCAGTCGACCAGGTCGGGCTGTTGGCGTTCTACCAGCGCTATGGTTTTCGGGCCTGGCGCCACGAGCTCGAGGGCAAGCTGGCTGTTGTGCTGCCTGCCGCAACGCCGGTCGTCGGCCGGCCCAGCGGGGCGGCCACGCAGGATTTGTTTGACGCGCCGGCTGCGCCGGCTGTCGAGCGATCGGCAGGCGACTACGAGACTGTTCTCGACCGCGATCGTCTGCACGCCGGGTTGGCGCGCTTGCGCGCCGCGCCGTTGGCCGCGCTCGACACCGAGACCGATTCGCTCGACCCGATGCGAGCGCGCATCGTCGGCATCTCTTTCGCCGTGCAACCGGGCGAGGCGGCTTATGTGCCGCTGGGCCATGACTTTCCGGGTGCGCCAGACCAGTTGCCCATCGACGAGGTGCTGGCCGCGATGCGGCCTTGGCTCGAGGACGCGATGGCCGCCAAGGTCGGGCAGAACATCAAGTACGACACCCATGTGCTGGCCAATCACGGCATCACGGTGCGCGGTTGGCAGCACGACACCATGCTCGAAAGCTATGTGTTCGAGGCCCATCTTGGCCACAGCCTGGAAAAGCTTGCCGATCGCCACCTGGGCCGCAAAGGCCTGAGCTACGAGGAGCTGTGCGGCAAAGGCGTCAACCAGATTCCTTTCAGCCAGGTCGACCTCGATCGCGCCACCCGCTACAGCGGTGAGGACAGCGAGATGACCTTGCAGGTGCACCAGGTGCTGTACCCGCAACTTGCCGCGGTGCCGGGGATGATGCGGGTCTACCGCGACATCGAGATGCCGGTGAGCCTGCTGCTGCAGCGCATCGAGCGTCACGGCGTGTTGATCGACTGCGCCTTGCTCAACGCCCAGAGCCAGCAACTGGCCGAACGCATGTTGCAACTCGAGCAGCAGGCCTACGAGATTGCCGGCCAGCCTTTCAACCTGGGGTCACCGAAGCAGATCGGTGAGATTTTGTTCGTCAAACTGGGTCTGCCGGTCAAGAAGAAGACCGCTTCAGGAGCGCCCAGCACCGACGAAGAGGTGCTGGCAGAACTGGCCGCCGACTACCCGCTGCCGGCGCGCTTGCTGGAATACCGCAGCCTGGCCAAGCTCAAAGGCACGTACACCGACAAGCTGCCGCTGATGGTCAACCCGGCCACCGGCCGGGTGCACACCAACTACGCGCAGGCGGTGGCCGTGACCGGGCGCTTGTCGAGCAACGAGCCGAACTTGCAGAACATCCCGATCCGTACCGCAGAAGGCCGCCGGGTGCGCGAGGCCTTCATCGCCCCGCCGGGCCACAGCATCGTCTCGGCTGATTACTCGCAGATCGAGCTGCGCATCATGGCCCATATCAGCGGCGACCCGGGATTGACCAAGGCCTTTGCCGCAGGCCTGGACGTACACAAAGCCACCGCTGCCGAGGTCTTCAACACCACGGTCGATGCCGTCACGACCGAGCAGCGGCGCTATGCCAAGACCATCAATTTCGGGTTGATCTACGGTATGGGGGCTTTCGGTCTGGCGCAGTCGCTGGGCATCGAGCAGAAGGCTGCACGCGACTACATCGATCGCTACTTCGCCCGCTTTGCCGGGGTCAAACGCTACATGGACGAGACCCGAGCGAGCGCGTCCGACCAGGGCTATGTCGAGACCCTGTTCGGTCGGCGCATCGAGTTGCCCGAGATCCGAGGGGGCAACGGGCCGCGCCGCGCCGGTGCCGAGCGCCAGGCGATCAACGCGCCGATGCAGGGCACCGCGGCCGACCTGATCAAGCTGGCGATGATCGCGGTGCAGGCCGCCCTCGACGACAACGCCAAGCGAACGGTGATCGTGATGCAGGTGCACGACGAACTGGTGTTCGAGGTGCCCGACGACGAACTGGACTGGGTTCGGTCCGAGGTGCCGCGCTTGATGGCCGGTGTCGCGCATTGGAGCGTGCCGCTGCTGGCCGAGGTCGGCGTTGGGCCGAACTGGGAACAGGCGCATTGACGCAGAGCGGCGCTGTCACAGAGCTGACATCGAAGCTTCATAAACTCAGCAGCATGCATGCTGAGACCGCAGTCCGACAGCCCGCTTTGCTGAACCGCGAGCGCGCGATCCTGGCTTTCAACCAACGAGTACTGGCGCAGGCTTGCCGCGCCGACGTGCCGCTGCTTGAGCGGCTGCGCTACATCACCATCGTGTCGTCGAACATGGACGAGTTCTTCGAGGTGCGTTTCGCCGACGCGCTGGAAGCGATGCGAGTGGCGACCGGCAGCGGCGACCCGCAACGCGATGCCTTGCGCCAGGTGGCAGCCGAGGCTCACGCACTGATCGACGAGAAATATGCGGTTTTCAATGACGAGGTGATGCCCGCGCTACAGCGCCACGGCATCGTCATCATCAACCATGCCGAGCGCAACAAGGCCCAGAGGGCCTGGGTGTCGGGCTACTTCGAGACCCAGGTCCAGCCGCTGCTGCTGCCTGTGGGGCTGGACCCGGCGCATCCGTTTCCGCAGGTGGCCAATAAGTCACTGAACTTCATCGTCAAGCTCGGCGGCAAGGACGCTTTTGGCCGCGACAACCGGGTCGCGATCGTCAAGGTGCCGCGTGCACTGCCGCGTGTGATCGAACTGCCTGCCGAGGTGTGCGAGCCAGGCCAGCAGGCATTCGTGCTGCTGACCAGCGTGATCCGCGCCCATCTCGAAGACTTGTTTGGCGGTCGGCCGGTGGAGTCGTTCTCGCAGTTCCGCGTCACCCGCGACTCTGAACTCGAAGTCGATGAGGACGAGGTTACCAATCTGCGCCAGGCCATGCGCAGTGGTCTGACCACGCGGCACTACGGGCAGCCGATCCGGCTCGAAGTGGTGGCGAGCTGCCCCGAACCGCTGTGGCGCTTGCTGCTCGACCAGTTCGACCTGCCGCCGGCCGCTCTCTACCGCGTCAATGGCCCGGTCAACCTGGTGCGCTTGAATCAGTTGATAGACCAGGTCGATGCGCCGGATTTGCGCTTTCCGCCACGCAAGCCGAGCTGGCCCGAGACGCAACTGCCTCGCGGCAGTTCGATCCTGGCGCGCCTGCGCCAGGGCGATGTGCTGCTGCACCACCCGTTCCAGAGCTTCGATGTGGTGGTCGACTTCCTGCGCGAGGCGGTGGATGACCCGGCCGTGCTGGCGATCAAGCAGACGGTCTACCGCACCGGCAGCCAGTCGGAGCTGATGGTCTTGTTGATCGAGGCGGCGCGGCGCGGCAAGGATGTCTGCGTCGTGGTAGAGCTCAAAGCGCGCTTCGACGAGGAGGCCAACATCGACTGGGCCGAGCGGCTGGAGGCCGTGGGTGCGCAGGTGGTCTACGGTATCGTCGGTTTCAAGACCCATGCCAAGCTGCTGCTGGTGACCCGGCGCGAGACCACCCGGCGCGGCAAGGTGGTGTTGCGCCGCTACGCCCACCTGTCGACTGGCAACTACAACCCCGGCACGGCGCGGCTCTACACCGATCTTGGTCTGCTCACGGCTGACGAGTTGCTGACGGCCGACGCCGATGCGGTGTTCCACCAACTCGCCAGCCTGACCAAGCTGCGCACGCCGCGCCACTTGCTGACCGCGCCATTTGCGCTGCATCGCCGGCTGATGGCTCACATCGCCCAGGTCACCGAGGCCGCCAGGGCGGGGTTGCCAGCGCGGATTGTTGTCAAGATCAACGGTTTGACCGAGGCTGCATTGATCGCCGCGTTGATCGAAGCCTCCCAGGCCGGCGCCGAGATCGACCTGATCGTTCGCGGCGCCTGCATGCTGCCGCCAGGCATCGCTGCGCTGACGGATCGCGTGCGTGTGCGGTCGGTGGTCGGGCGCTTTCTGGAGCACACCCGGGTGATGTATTTCCGCTGGGGCATGGGCGAGGACGACGAGGTGCTCTACCTGTCGTCGGCCGACTGGATGAGCCGCAACATGTTCCGCCGCATCGAGATTGCCTGGCCGGTTCGAGATGCTGCGCTGCGCCAGCGCGTGATCGACGAATGTTTGGTGCCTTATCTGCATGACCAGCGTGATGCCTGGACCCAGTCTAGCGATGGCAGCTACCAGCGCGTGGCCGAAGCGGGTGTCAGTGCGCAGGCTGCGCTGGCGGTGCGCTACATGGCAGGCGCTTGAGCGCCGATCCCGGACGACGCAGCGCCATGGACTTGATCCTCTGGCGCCATGCCGATGCCGGCGAATCGGCGGACACTGAAGGGGTTGACGATTTGCAGCGCCCGCTGAGCACGCGCGGCCAAAAGCAGGCTAGGCGCATGGCCGAGTGGCTGAACGGCTTCCTGCCCGACAGCACCCGCATTTTGGTCAGCCCGGCGTTGCGGGCGCAGCAGACTGCACAAGCACTGGGCCGCAAACTTCGCATCGTCGACGCGCTGGCGCCGGGGGCCTCGCCGAGCCAGGCGCTGGCGGCAGCGCGTTGGCCCGACAGCCGTGAGCCCGTGTTGCTGGTGGGCCACCAGCCCATGCTCGGCCACCTAGCAGCCTACCTGATGGCAGGCCCCTGCACCCTCGACGCGGCACCCTGGACGGTGCGCAAGGGTGCTGTGTGGTGGCTGCGCCGCCGCGACCGCGATGGCGTCAGCGAGGTGGGGCTGGTGTCGGTTCGTTCACCTGAAAAACTGTAGCGCGCAGGCGTCGAACTTTGGCGGCGCGGTTCAAGCCGGCATCAGCACCAGCCGTGGCGCCTCCTGCCGCAACCAGCTCTCGGCCTCTTCGCGCAGCAGGTGCAGGGTGCGCGGGTGGCCATCGGCCCAGTCGGCGAGAAATTTCAACCGTGCCTGTTTGCCGTCGCGCTTGAGGCGAAGCGCCTGGATGTCGACCGGGATCCTGGCGTGGCACTTGATGACGGCGAGCCGCAGCGCAAGCACTTGCCAGCCAAAGCGCTCGCTGCTGAGCTGAGACTCGATCTTGCGCAAACCGCCGCGCTGACCCAGCACCAGGTCGGCGATTCGCCGTTGCTGGCTTTGCGAGAAGCCCGGTGCGTCGACATGGCCCATCAGGTAAGCGCTGTGTCGGTGGTGATCGTGGTGCGAGACCATCAGGCCGATCTCATGCAGGTCGCAGGCCCAACCGAGTTCGCGCAGCACTTCGCCGTTGTCGGCATCGGCCCATTCGGGCAGCGCGCCGCGCAGCAAAGCCTCGGCTGCTGACCTGACCCGGGAAGCTTGGTCGGTGTCGACGCCGAAGCGCAGTTGCAGCGCCGCCACCGTCTGGTCGCGCAAGTCGCTGCCGCCAGCATGGCGCCGAGCGGCGTGACGCTCATGCAGGTCGATGATCACGCCTTGGCGCAGCGCGCCCTTGGCCGGCCTGAGTTCGGCTATGCCGAAATGCGTCGCCAAGGTGTAGAGCAAGGCCAGGCCACCGCCAATGATGGCCTTGCGGTCCTCTCGCAGCGAAGGCAGATCGAGCTTGTCGACGCTGCCTGCGGCCAGGCATTGGCTGATGCACCAGCGCAGGCCCGCTGGGGTGATCGTGCCGTCGGTGACGCCAGCGGCAGCCAGAATCTGCGACACCGCACCTGCCGTGCCCGACGAGCCCAGCGCCTCGCGCCAGTGGCGCGGCGCGAAGGGCTCCAGCGCCTCTTCGAGTTCGGCGCCAGCCGCCACCTCGGCGTCGCGAAAGCGCTGTTCGGTGAAGAGTCCATCGGGGAACCAGCGCATCGACAGGCTGACGCTGCCGATATTGAAGGATTCCACCACACTGGGGCTGCGGCCTCGGCCGACGATCATCTCGGTGCTGCGCCCGCCGATGTCGATCACCAGGCGTCGCCCCTGACCTGGCTGCAGAAACGACACCCCGGCGTAGATCAGCCGGGCTTCTTCGCGCCCTGATACCACCTCGATGGCAAAACCCAGCGCTGCCTCGGCGCGCAGCAAGAAGGCGTCGCGGTTGTGTGCCTCGCGCAGGGTCTGGGTCGCCACCGCACGCACCTGCGCCGCATCAAACCCTTGCAGCCGTTGGGCAAACCGACGCAAGCAATCCAGCCCGCGCTGTGCCGCCGCCTCAGTGAGGTAGCCATTGGCGTCGAGCCCAGCACCGAGCCGGACGGTTTCTTTCAGGTAGGCGATACGCCGGTAGCGGCCCTGTTGCAGCTGCGCGATCTCGAGCCGAAAACTGTTGGAACCGATGTCGATTGCGGCCAGGGGTGCGGCGGCGCTAGTGGGGGGCAGGGGCATGCAGCATGCTACCGGTAAACCCTGATCCCGACCTGAAGCGGTCTGCGGGTTTCTAGAATGCGGCTGTGCTCGCTCCCTCCCGATCAGAACCCGCGTTGCTTGAAGACCTGGACACCCTCTGCCCCAGCCGCGATTTCAGCCGCAGGGATTTCGTTCGCCCATCGATCGGGTCGGGCTTGGCGGCTGCTTGGTTGCCGGTGATGGCGCACACGCTGATCAGGACCGACAGATCGGGTCTGCTGGCCGGCGAGGCGATGATCGGCGTGGACGGCTTGTCGCTGCCGGCCGACCGTGCTGCGCCATTGAACCGTGCCGGCGCACCAATGGTGCTGGTGGTCAGCGTGGGCTTAGGGGTTCGCGAATGATGAATTTGAGGCGAACCAAACCATGACATTGTTCTACATCGTGTTGTCCACGCTGGCCGGGGGCCTGCTCTCGGTGCTGATTGCCGCCTCGCTGACGCTGGCTTTGCTGGGTCGCCTGGTGCGCCACCTGGTCAGCTTGTCGGTGGGCGTGCTGCTGGGCACGGCCTTGCTGCTGGTGCTGCCAGAAGCCTTCGAGAGCAAGGTCGACCCGCATCGCCTGTTCATGACCTTGCTCGGCGGCTTGCTGTTTTTCTTCCTGCTTGAAAAAGCCGAGCTCTACCGCCATGGTCACCACCACGAGGGTGACGGGCATGAGCACCATCACCATTTCGATACCGACCAGGCCGGGCGCGGCGGCTGGAGCGTGCTGGTGGGCGACAGCATCCACAACTTCTGCGACGGCATCATCATCGCAGCGGCTTTTCTGGCCGACACCCAGCTCGGCTTGTTCACCTCGCTGGCGAT
>CALQBT020000044.1 GCA_943328885.2 Bordetella parapertussis
ATCCGGGCAGCAGCCAGAGCCGTCCGGTCTTGGCCTGGCCGGGACGGTCTCCCGCAGTCCTGCAAACAGCAGCTATGGCGCCCATCGTCCCCTCCGAGGCTGTTGAGTCCGGCTGCCCGGGTTTCTACAACACCAGACAGCGGCGACGGACCCGCAAGCGCAGGCCCCCCCTAGACCAAGACCTCGATGCAGCCTGGGTGACCGAGAAAGGCCTGCGGACTGGCGCTGGGGCCATAGGCACCCGACTGGTACACCACCACCAGATCGCCGACATCGGCCACCGGCAAGTCCATGCGGTCGGCCAACAGGTCGAGCGGGGTGCACAGCGGACCGACCACCGAGGCGGTTTCGCGCAGCGCCGAATCAGCCTTGTTACCGATGGTGACCGGGTAGTTCTTGCGCAACACCTGCCCGAAATTGCCCGACGCCGCGAGGTGGTGGTGCAGGCCACCGTCACAGACCAGAAACACCTGGCCGCGCGACAGCTTGCGGTCGACCACGCGCGTCACGTAGACGCCGGACTCGCCGACAAAGTAGCGGCCCAGTTCGATCACGATTCCGGCTTGCGGCAACTCGGTCCGGGCCCGCTCGCACAAGCTGGCCAGGTTATCGGCAATCGGCGCCAGATCGAGTCGCCGCTCGCCAGGGAAATAAGGGATGCCGAAGCCGCCGCCCAGGTTGAGAAACCGCACGGGCGCGGGCGCCGCCGCGGCCAAGCGCAGCGCCAGTTCATAGCTCTTGCACTGCGACTCGCAGATCGCCTCGGCGCGCAGGTTCTGCGAACCCGCGAAAAGATGAAAGCCCTCGAAAGCCAGACCGAGTGCTGCGACGCGGGCGAGCATGGCGGGCACTTGCTCGACATCGATGCCGAAGGGCTTGGCGCCGCCCCCCATCTTCATGCCCGAACCCTTGAGCTCGAAGTCGGGATTGACACGCAAGGCCACCCGAGCGCGCCGGCCCAGGGCCTGCGATTCGCGCGCCAGCACCTCGAGCTCACGCGCCGACTCGACGTTGACCAGCACACCCGACGCGCAGGCCTGGCGCAACTCGATGTCGCGCTTGCCTGGCCCGGCGAAACTGATCTCCGCAGGATCGGCCCCGGCATCCAGCGCCACCTTGAGTTCACCGCCGGAGGCAACATCGATGCCATCGACCAGCCCTGCCATCAGCCCCACGACCGCGGGCATCGGATTGGCCTTCATCGCGTAGTGCAGCTTGACCGCCGCCGGCAGTTGCTGCCTGAGCTGCGCCACACGCTGTTGCAGCAAGGCCCGGTCGTAAGCGTAGAAAGGCGTTTGGCCGACTCTTGCGGCCAGCAGGTTCAGTGGCACCCCGCCAATGACGAGTTGGCCGGCGCGCAGCGCGAACTGGTCCATCTCAGCATGGGTCGGTAACTGGCGCGGCGCCAGCGTCGACGCCAAGACTCGGTCGCTCGACAGACCTTGCGAATTCATCTGCCCGGACTCGGCCGACGGGCTCATGCGGCCCCCATCGAATGCCTCAGCAACCAGGCAAGGGCCAAATTCTTGCGATCGATCTTGCCATTGGGGTTGCGCGGCAAGGGACCGACCGATGGCTCGATCCCGGCGGGCACCATGAAAGCCGGCATGCGCGAACGACAGTCGGCCAGCAACGCGCTCAGGTCCAGCCCAGGGCCATCACCCAGCGGCGTGGCGATCACCTGGATGACCTGACCCAAGGCGGCATCGTCGACCCCAAAGGCCACACATTCCCCGACCAGCCCGCTTGCATAGACAAGCTCCTCAACCTCGGTCGGGCTGACGCGGTAGCCCGAGGTCTTGATCATCTCGTCCCGACGCCCGATGAAGTACAGAAAACCCTCGGCATCCTGGCGCACGGTGTCCCCCGAGAACACCGCGTATTCGGGCAATTGCAAACCGGCGGGACGGCTGCCCACACCCGCGGGCAGCAGCTTGTAGCGCTCGGCGGTCTTCTCGGCGTCGTTCCAGTAACCCTGACCCACCAAAGCGCCGCGGTGAACCAACTCGCCGGGTTCATCCACTGCGCAAGCCGAGCCATCGTCGCGCAGCACCAGGATCTCGGCATTGGGGATTGCCTTGCCGATCGAATCGGGCCGCCGGTCGACTTCGTCGGGCGAGAGGTAAGTCGAGCGGAAAGCCTCGGTCAGGCCGTACATCAGCACCGGTTTGGCGCCAGGCAGGCGCTGCCGCAACAGCCCCAGCGTGTCGAGCGGCATGCGACCGCCGGTGTTGGCAAAGTAGCGCAAATGCCGCGCGACCTCAGCCGGCCAATCCAGTCGCGACAACTGGATGTAGAGCGGCGGCACCGCCGTCAAGCCTGTGACGCGCTCGCGCGCCATCGCCTTGAGCACGTCGCGTGGCAACAGGTAATTGAGCAGCACCACACGGGCACCCGCATGAAAAGCCGTCGTGAGCTGGCTGAAACCGGCGTCGAAAGACAGCGGCAACGCGGCCAGCAAGGTGTCGTCAGCATGGTTGCCCAAGTAGGAGGCCACGCTCTTGGCCCCCGCGACCATGTTGCGGTGCGACAGCACCACCCCTTTGGGCCGCCCGGTGCTGCCCGAGGTGTAAAGGATGGCAGCGATGTCGGTGTCGATGACACGGTGGGCGGCGCGGCAGGCGCCATCGACAAGCTCTGCCCAGTGCAGCAGCGTCAAGCCCTCAGGCAGCGCGACTGGCTGGGCAAGCAGACCCGTCACCAGCACAAAGCGCAGTGCCGGGCAGCCGGCAAGCGCCACGGCCAGCGCGGGCAGGCGCTCGGGCGAGGTCACCAACAGCTTGACATCGCAGTCCTGCAGGATGAAAGCCACCTGCTCAGGTTTGAGCAAGGGGTTGACAGGCACGAACACCGCACCGGCCGCGGGCGCCCCGAAGCTGGCGATCACCGTCTCGAAGCGTTGCTCCAGATAGATGGCCACGCGCTCAGCACGCTGCACGCCCAAGCCCATCAAGCCTGAAGAAAAAGAAAATACCTCTTCAGAAATATCTTCGTATGAACGCGACATTTGACCCGCCGTCAAGGCCACTGAACTCGGCGACCTCTCGGCAGCGACAGCAAGCAACTCGTGGAGCAAAGAGGATTCCGGCATCAAGCGCATCTCAAGGCCGCTCTCCCTGTCGACCACCCTATCGACTGTACACGCACGGTCCCTTGGCATCACGCCCCGCGATGTGACGTTTTCAGCCCCAAGTCGACCTGAGACAGAGCGCATTTCACTCACCCAGTCTTGCCATCACGAAATACAGAGACCGCTTCCGTGACCGGTTACCGCGCGCAAGCCTCGATCAGACATCGCCAAGCCGGTCTCCCTCGGCCATGACCTCTAGAATTATTTTTGAACCTCAAGAAGAACCATCATGACCGCAATGAATGTGCAAGAGCAAGTTCTTCGAACGCTGAGCGAAGTGCTCAGTCTGAGCGACCGGATCAGCAGCTTCACCCGCGAGACTCCCCTGCTGGGTTCGATTCCTGAACTTGACTCCATGGCGGTGGTTTCACTGATCGGCGCATTGGAAGAGAGCTTCGGCATCAGCATCGATGACGACGACATCGAGGGCGCCACCTTCGCCACGGTCGGCTCGCTCGTGGACTTCGTCAGCGCCAGGCTGGTGCAATGAAGCCAAGCGCGAAATGCAGAACGTACAAGCCAGCGCTCAACCCCTGTTCCTAGACCTTCACGCTGGCGCGCTAGGCCGTCGCTTCGCTGTCTACCATGCACCGCGGCCCAGCCTGATGCAAGGTCAAGTGGTCTACCTTCATCCCTTCGCCGAGGAAATGAACAAGTCACGTCGCATGGCTGCCCTGCAGTCGCGCGCCTTGGCCCGCGCCGGCTTCGCAGTCCTGCAGATGGATCTCCTGGGCAGCGGAGACAGTGACGGAGACTTCGGCGACGCCAGTTGGGAGCGCTGGGTCGACGATGCAGTGTTCGGGGTCCGCTGGCTTGCCAAGCGTGCGGCGGGCCCCTTGTGGCTTTGGGGACTTCGCGCCGGCTGTCTGCTCGCCACTGAAGTCGCACACCGACTCGATCAGCCCAGCCGCTTCTTGTTCTGGCAGCCCGCGAGTTCGGGCAAACTGCTGCTGCGACAGTTCTTGCGCACCAAGATCGCTGCCGATATGCCGGTTGGCAAGTCGCATGGTCTGATGACGAATTTACGCGATCGACTCAGTTCGGGTCAATCTCTCGACATCGCAGGCTACACCCTGTCGCCCGCGATGGCGCTGGGGCTAGAACAGGCGACGTTGAGATCCCCTCTGCGCTCATCTCAATCGATATGGTACGAGCTGTCCCTTCGGCCCGACGACGGGCCCACCGCAGGACTGACCGCCAACTCTTCGCGGTGGGCCGACGCGGGAAGCCCGCCGATAGTTTGCACCGTTGAAGGCCCGGCCTTCTGGCAAACCTCGGAAATCAAAGACGCACCGACCCTGATCGACGCGACCGTCAGCGCCGTGACCGAGATGGCCACATGAACTTCGAGGATCAAGCCATCAGCTTCGCCTGCTTGGGCGAGACACTGACCGGCATCCTGTCACAGCCTGAAGACGCAGCGGACACCGCCGTCATCGTCGTGGTCGGCGGGCCGCAGTACCGCGTCGGCAGTCATCGGCAGTTCGTGCAACTGGCCAGGCGCCTGGCTCGACAGGGCTATCCGGTCCTGCGATTCGATGCCACCGGCATGGGCGACAGCAACGGTCTGCTGCGCACTTTCGAGGCGTTCGACAACGACATCGGTGCAGCCATCGACACGATCACCGACCGTACTTCGGTCGGCAAGATCGTGCTGTGGGGGCTTTGTGACGGGGCGTCGGCGGCCCTGATGTACTGGCAAGCCACGCGCGACCCGAGAGTATCGGGAATGGTCTTGTGCAACCCTTGGGTGAGGTCCGAAACCAGTCTGGCTCGGGCCCAGATCAAGCACTATTACACACGGCGCCTGATGCAGCGCGAGTTCTGGACCAAACTGCTGCGCGGCGGAGTGGCCGCCGGCGCGTTGACCGGTCTGGTCATGCGCGCAAGCTCGGTGCTTCGGCGCGCGAAGCCGGAAAGTCTGCGCACAGGACCAATGTCACACCAAGCGTTTCAGCAACGCATGGCCGAAGCCTGTTTGTTGTTTCCTGGAAGCATACTTCTGCTGCTGAGCGGCCAAGACCTCACGGCGCAAGAGTTCATCGAACACATCAAGACCCATCCGGTTTGGCGCAGCGCCGTCAGCTCCAAGAAGGTGCAGCGGGTTGATCTACCCCAGGCCAACCACACCTTCTCGGATCCGCGTGACAGCGCGAAAGTTGAAGCGCTCACGCTGCATTGGCTCGACGAAACGACAAAAATAGTGCCCGAAATCCACCAAGCATTCCTCGAACTCCAGATGAGGGAAAGACCATGAACGACGGGTGCGACTGCCAAATTTTTCGTTCCAGTTTTATCCCCACCCTGGCGACATTCATCGCGTTGGCGCTGCCGCCTCAAGCAAGCGCCCAACCGTTGGTGAGCGAATCCCTCTGCGGACCCTTGAATGCCGTCCAAGGCGACAACCGCCACATTAACCAAAAACAACGTCAATTGGTAGAAGGCGCGCACTTCCCCAGCCATGTCGAAAATCTGATCAGAGGTCATTCAACGCATTTCGCTGGGGACATCAGCTACACACTGATCGCTTTCCCCAACCACTATCGGGCGCTCGTCTCAGCGGTGCGCTACGCGGAAAAGAGCAAATCGGACACGCCGCCTCAGATGTGGTATCCAGTGGAGTGCTGGTTCGAAAGAGCCATTCGATTCAAAGCCGATGACCACATTGTCAGGATGCTTTACGCTGATTTTCTGATCAAGAGGTCTCGTCATGACGAGGCCATTCGGCAACTCGACGCTGCGCTTTTTTATGCCGATCCCGAAAGCCCAATCACACCGTACAACGTCGGCTTTCTCTACTTGGAGATGAAGCGCTACGACAAAGCACTTCTTTACGCCCAGAAAGCTCAAGCCATGGGCTTTCCCAAACTAGAGCTCAGGAGACGGCTCGAGACCGCAGGCAAGTGGTCAGATTCAGAATCAACCCCCACCCCTTCAGAAACCATTCCAATCGCGCCGGAGCTGGCCCCATGACCCGTGACGTGCTGGTGGTGCGGGAATATGCATCCTCGACAGCCCCGGCAACTTCAATCGCCGGGACCGCCACGCCCTTGCCCAAGGGACCCGTCCTCGGCTGGTCAACCTGGGCTTGGCTTCCCGTCAACCCGAGCACAAAGCACGACATTGCACATCGCAGCCGGCGCATCATGGTCACGAGCGGGCGCGCGGCCATCCTGCTCGCGCTCAAGCAACTTCGCTTGCCGAGCGCCAGCGTTGTCCTGGTTCCCAGCTACCACTGCCCAACGATGGTGGCACCGGTCCTGCTGGCAGGGCTGCAACCGGACTACTACGCCATTGACTCTGACGGCTTGCCCGATTTCTCGAGTGTCTCGGTCGAATTGATCAAGCGTGTCAAGGTCGTTCTTGTAGCGCATTATTTCGGTTTGCCGAGATCACTCGCCAAGGTGCGCAACTGGTGTGATGTGCATGGTGTGGCCTTGATCGAAGACTGCGCCCACTGCTTGTACGGTCAGGCCGGCGCCTTGCCGGTGGGAGGATGGGGCGATTTCGCGACTGCCAGCATCTCCAAGTTCCTTCCCGTGCTCGAAGCTGGCCTGTTGATCTCCAGGCGCAAAAGCATACCGAAGGTAAGGCAGGTGGGTCAGGGATTGCATGCCCAGATCAAGGGCTGCTTCGACCTGTTGGAATATGCCACGGCGCATGATCGCCTCAGGGGCCTTGGTTGGATTGTCGCCCTGTGTCGGATGCTCAAGAAACCAGCCCCTCAGACTTGGGAAAGGTCTGAAACTGATGCGGGTCCTGGGCAGGCTTGCGATGCCCAGGCTGCGATGGCTGCCTGCGACATGGGACGCAGCGACAAGAAGCCATTGCTGGTGTCGATGCTCCTGTACTGCATCATCCCGACAGCCCGGATGCAGGCTCGCAGGCTTGCAAACTACAACCTCTATGCGCAACAGCTCGAGGCAGTCGCCGGTGCGCATCCATTGTTCAAGGGGCCTGCACCGTCCGGCACCGTGCCCTATGTCTTTCCACTATGGGTAGATGACGCCGACCAGGTCTATGGCATGGCTCGCCAGTCCGGGCTGCCAGTGTATCGCTGGGATCGACCTTGGCCAGACAGGCCCAGCCTGCCCGGTGACAGCGGCCCTGGCTGGAATCAACATGTCCTGCAGTTGCTATGCCATCAGGACTTGAGCGCCAAGGACATCGAAGTCTGCGCCAAGGCCCTCATCGAGATGATCCACCTCGCGTCAGCCGAAACGCAGACCCTTGCCAACGGAGAAGGGCCAAAACCGCACCTGCCAGCAGCCGCAATCCCGCAGGTACCCGCACGAGAAGTCCCTGAGACACCATGAAAACATCTGGTCTTGAAATGCACTGGCGCCTTGGCAACGCTCAGCTTCTGGTGTCAGACCCGAGAACACGTGACAGTTGGGATCACCTCAATTTACGGGGTCTGAACCTGCCATTCATGACGGCTTCGTGCTGGGCTATTGCGACGCAGGTGTTTGGCAATGGCAGTGAGCGCTTGCTCGTCGGCCGTCAAGGCGAGCATGTCCGCGCCATGTTGTTGGTCACCCGCACCGGCAGGCTGGGCTGGCAGACCTTTCAACCCTCACAGATGCCGCTCGGCGCCTGGGTCGCAGAGGCTGACATCGACGCCTGCGAGATGGCCGCCGATGCACTGGCCAAAGGCCTGATCGTGGCGCTGTCCCTCACCGTGTCGCAAGTCGACCCCAGGCACGCAGCCCGACGCACGGACGGCCCGGCCGATGAACAAGCGGACTACATAGAGACCGCCTGGGTCGAGGTCACGGGAACCTTCGAGGCGTACTGGTCTGAAAGAGGAAAAAATCTTCGCCAGAACATGCGAAAGCAGCGCAAGAAACTTGCCGATGACGGTGTCGATATGAAATTCCTGGCGTACCGCTGCGAGGAGGACATGGCGCCAGCGCTGAAGCGATATGGACTGATCGAAAGCGCGGGTTGGAAGGCCGACTTGGGCACATCGATACACCCAGACAACGAGCAAGGTCGTTTCTACCGATCGCTCCTGGAGGATGCTGCCAAGCGGGGCGAGGCGATCGTCTACGAACTCCGTTTCAATGAGAAAGTCGTTGCAATGAACCTCTGCCTCGTGCGCCAAGGCTTGCTGGTGGTGCTCAAGACGACCTATGACGAAAGCGTGGACAAGAGCATTTCACCAGCATTCCTGTTGCAAGAAGACGTGCTGAGGAGACTTTTCGAAGGAGACGAGGTCAAGCGGCTTGAATACTACGGTCGCTTGCGCGATTGGCACACCAAGTGGACCGACCGAAAGCGGATGCTGCACCATCTCACGGTCTTTCGCTGGCCTTGGGTGAAGGCCGCCGCGATCTGGCGGCGCAACGCGAGACGGCGAAATGTTGAGCCTGATCTGTCCAGAACAATCCCAACGCCGGGCCCAATATCAGTGGAGCGACCGGGATGATCTGCGAGATGCCTTTTCTTCGTCGCCCACTTGTCGTGATGCCCACATGCCGGCATCGACTGGCACACCGGTGATGCGATGAGAAGCGCGCCGCCATCAGTCGAGTTCCGCAAGAATTTCAGTGTCAGGAAGATTCAATCTGTGATTTTCCTGAGACGGTCATTTTTCGGATTGCAGTGTTTCAGCCTCGATATCGTGCTGTACACACACGAAGGTCTCTCGTTGCCAGGGGAGTATCCCATCGCTGACGACGCACAACGCCAGGTCATACAGCACGACTGCTTGATGACGAGGCGCGACGCATGATGCCTGTGCCAGTCGGTCAAGCTGCTGCAGCGCACAGATCTCTCTCGGGTCGCGGTCAGCAGCCAAGCCGAGTCTTGATGATCGCCTACCATTTCCCGCCGCTGATGGGCAGCAGCGGCATTCAGCGGACCCTGCGCTTCGTCAAGCACCTGCCCACCGAAGGTTGGGATCCACTGGTTCTGACAGCGCACCCCCGCGCTTACGAGCGCGTGACCAGTGACCTGATCACCGAAATTCCGCGGGAAACAGTCGTGCGGCGCGCTTTTGCATTGGACGCTGCCCGGCATCTTGCATTGGGCGGGCGTTACCTCGGCGCCACCGCACGCCCCGACCGATGGGCGAGCTGGCAGTACGACGCTGTGCGTCAAGGGCTGCTGATGATCGAGCAATACCGGCCCTTGGCGATCTGGTCGACCTACCCCATTGCTACAGCGCACCTGATTGGCGCTGAGTTGCAACGCCGCAGCGGCCTGCCCTGGATCGCCGATTTCCGCGATCCCATGGCACAAGACGGCTACCCTGCCGACCCCAAGACCTGGCGCCGATACCAAGCGATCGAGGCAAGTGCGATGTCCCAAGCGCTTGCCTGCACCTTCACCACCCGTGGCGCCGCGCAGGTCTATCGGCAGCGCTACCCGGATGCCGCGTCGCGCATCTCGGTGATCGAGAATGGCTACGATGAGGAGAGTTTTCCCAGCGCGGGTACAGTGGCAGCCGCGCCCAAGCGCAGGCCGACTCCTCAGCCCATAGTGCTGTTGCACAGCGGCATCATCTACCCCTCCGAGCGAGATCCGATCTGCCTGTTCCAGGCCCTGCGATGGCTGCTTGACCAAGGCCATCTCGAACGCGGTGCGCTGATATTGCGATTCAGGGCCGCTGTGCATGACGAACTCTTGCGCGATCTTGCGCAACGCCACGGTGTCGCCGACTGTGTTGAGACAGTCCCTGCACTGCCTTACCGCGATGCCTTGGCCGAGATGATGGGGGCCGATGCGCTGCTGGTGCTGCAGGCCAGCAACTGCAACGAGCAAATTCCAGCCAAGCTTTATGAATACTTGCGGGCGGGGCCGCCTGTTGTCGGGCTGACCGATCCCGCGGGTGACACGGCCGAGTTGCTTGCCCGAGCCGGCATTCCCTATGTTGCGCCACTCGACGACACATTGGCCATCGCCAGGACGCTTGCGGCATTGTGTAGCGCGCTGCGCAAAGGTGATGCCGTGCTTCCCCTGCCCGCAGCGGTGACATCGGCGTCGCGGCGCCTGCGTGCGCGGTCTCTGGCGGATCTGCTGACAAGCGTGGTGAAGTCCCCTGGTTCATCCAACACTCCGATCGATCAAGACCGATGTTAAAGACATTTCAACGGCTCAAGGCCGCGATGACCCCAGAAATTCTGCCCGCCGTCGCAAGGGCGGAGAGCAGCCTTGAGCGCGGCGATCCAGGTCGACCCGATCCTGGTGCCACCGCCGTGATTGAGGCCTGTGTCGATTGGCTTTGTACCGCACAGGACCGGTCGGCGTCAGCCGATGGTGGCATCGCTCGCGACTACAGCCTGATCACCGGCTGGTCAACCTCCTACCCGGAGACCACCGGTTACATCATTCCGACGATGATCGATGTGGCAACCCGCCAAGGCCGTGAAGACCTGCATCAGCGCGCTCGGAAGATGCTTGACTGGTGCGTGGACATTCAGTTCGACAGCGGCGCATTCCAGGGCGGAAAGATCGATGCAAGCCCTTTTGTGCCAGTGACCTTCAACACTGGCCAGATACTGCTGGGTCTGGCAGCGGGGGCTGCCGCTTACGGAGACGCCCGCTATCGTCGTGCCATGC
>CALQBT020000045.1 GCA_943328885.2 Bordetella parapertussis
GAGCCGTGTCGTTCCCGACGGCCAGGTGCTTGCCGAGGCCCGGAAGATGGCGCGAATGTTCGCGAGCAAGCCGCCCGGCGCCATGAAGCTGGGGCATGCGGCCTACATGCGATTCAACGATCTGGACTACCGGCGCGACATCGGGCATGTCGTCGAGAGCTTTTGCAACGCCGCGGCCGGCGCCGATGCGCAGGAAGGCATCAGCGCTTTCGTCGAGAAGCGGGCACCGAAGTGGCGCTGATGCGCGCGCCCTTGTTCAGGTCGAGGTCGCAGCGCTGCGTGCAGTGGCCAGCGTGCGGTGGAAATGTGAGATGGCCCCTTCGAACAAGCCGAAGGTGAAGTGCTCGTTAGCCCGGCTGGCCAGGCCTTTCTGGATCGCGCAGATCACCTCGCGGTCTTCGGCGGCGCCGACCTCGCGAACGAAATCGGCGTCGCGCAGCACGGCGGCCCTGGCTTGGTCGTCTGCGCCGCGAACGTCGGCCAGCGTGTAGCTGATCTCCAGCGTTCGGTCCACGCCCATCGGCTCTAGCACCACCAGATTGGTGTGGCGCGACAGCATCGTGACGAGCACGTTCGGGAACAAGTGGTACACATAGGTCAGCAGGCCCTCCACGCGGCGCTCGGCAGGCGGCACGTCGGCCAGCTTGCTGATGCGCCGGAACGGGTAGGTCACGCGGCAGTGGCGCCCGAAGGGCTCGATCAGGTTGAGGTTGTCAAAGCCGTAGGGGTAGAAGCTTTCACGGTGTGTCGACCGGATGTGGTAGCCCTCGATGAAGCCTTCGAGCATCACCTTCCAGTTGGCTTCGACGATGCGTTCGCGCGTGGCGAGCAGTTCGTACTCAGGCGGCAGCAAAGACTGCACTTCGTCGAGTGAGTCGTCGCTGACCAGCGCTGCGTCCTGGGTGATGAACACCAAGCCCAGGCGCTCCTGCACTTGCACCGGCACCAGCCCATGGCAGCTTTTGTCCAGACCGGGGAAGCCATGCGGGTCGGGCACCTGGCGCAGTTGGCCGTCTAACGCGTAGGTCCAACCGTGGTAGCGGCAGGCAAAGGCCGGTGCGTTGCCGGTGCCACTGGCGACCTGCATGCCTCGGTGCCGACAGGCATTGCGGAAGGCGCGCACCACGCCGTCCTTGCCGCGCACGGCCAGCAGCGGCGTGCCGGCGGCATCGCGCGCCACGAAGTCGCCGGGCTGCGACAGCGCCGCCGATGGGCAAAACGCCGTCGGCGTGCGGCGCATCACCTGTTCGATCTCGGTGGCCAGCAGCTCGGGCGACCGGTAATTCGCCACCGGCTCGCGCCACACCGCGGGCGCCAGATCGGTGCTGCGCTGGGCCATGTGGTCCAGCACACGCTGGGCCACTTGCTGGTCATTGGCGAGTATCGGCATGTCACGAACTTTCTGGCTGCGGTGGGTGTCTGCGCGCATGAAGCCTGCGCGCGCGCTGTTGGACCGACGACGCCACCTTTGGAGGGTCTTGCGTCTCGACGCTGTGGATCACGGGGATGGCCTGCCGCCGCTGTACCAGCGTGCCGATCAAGCCCTCGCGGCTTGCCGTCGGCTCACATGGAATGCCGGCCATACAAAGCCAGTTCGGCGGCCTGGAACTCCACGCCGTCACCGCTCACATCATCGGCCATGAAGTGGTCGGCTTGCGCGCGCGAAGGCGACAAACGGCCTTCGGGGCCCAGCGGCAAGCGGTCGGTCGGGCCGAACTGTGCCTCGAGCGCTTGGACCTCGCCAGCGCTCAGCGCGGTGATGCGGCAGGGCACGCCCTTGAGGTGCGGAATACCTTGTTCGCGGTCGATCAGGTCGGGGTGGTCGTCGGCGGTGAGTTGCGCATCGGAGAAGGCCCACATCCCGGACATCACCGCCAGCCCGCGCTCGGACTCCGGCTTCCACCAGCCGTGCGGCACCCGCACCAGACCGTCGGGCATGCTGTCTCGCGGCACCACGCGCGCGACCATCGCACCGGTGAAGGTCGTCACACGAGCCCATTGACCTTCGGTCAGCTGCTGGCGTGCCGCTTCTTGTGCGCTCAAATAAAACGTTGGGTCTTGCGCGCGCTTGCGCAACTCGGGGATGTGGCGGTGGCCGGTGCGGTAGTACTCGTCGTCTGGCAAACCGATGAACAAGCTCAAGGGGTACTCGGCCGTGGGCGTGGCGGCTTCGCGGTAATACGGCAATGAATCAAAACCCAGGTCGTTCAGCACCGATGAATCGAGTTCCACTTTGCCCGATGGCGTGGCAAAACCCGTCAACAGGTACTTGCGCTCCTCGTTCTTGCGGCCAGGCATCTTGCCGCTGGCAGCCACCTCGGCCCAGCTGACCTTGGAAGGCTCGAACTTGTGGTTGATCACCTCCTCGTCGGTGGTCCACGGGAAATGCTCGCCCAGGCCCATGCGCTGGGCCAATTCGTGCCAGAAGAAGGTGCCTCCCTTGCACTCGCCGGGTGGCTCCATCGCCTTCGGGCTGACGCCGGCCATGATGCAGTCTCGCTCCAACCATGAGTCACCCGGCAGCACAAAGTCGGCGAGCTGCGCAGTGGGTGTCATCATGTGTTCGTAGGCCACGATCAGGTCTTGCTTCATCAGGCCCTCGTAGATGCGCTTCGTGTTGGCAAACGACATCAAGGTGTTGTTGGCCAGCGAGAGAAAGGCCCGCACCGGGTAGGGGTCGCTGTCGGCCATGGCCTTGAACACCGCCATCGGGTTGGCCATGTAGCAGCCACCCACCAGGTTGGCATAGCGCTGGCCCCAGACCTTCTCGGTGGCATCGCCCAAGGCCTGCATGCCCCGGTAGGTGAACACCGGAAACTCATCGGCACCCAATTGCATGGCTTTTTGTTCGTCACTGAGCAGGTGATGCAGCTCCAACTCGGTGTCTGAACGCACGCCGGGGTTGAAACCGACAAAGGGTTCGCCGCCCTTGATGTCGAGGTTGCCGCACAGCGCACGCAGCGCGCATTGCAGCCGGATGGCCGAGGTGCTGGAGACCTGCTGGTCGGTGATCGGCGACCAGGGGATGGCCGCCGGGCTGCTGCCGGCATACAGCCTTGCGGCAGCGGCGATCAGCTCGGCGCTGACACCGGTGATCTGGGCGACCCGTTCCAACGGGTACTGCTTGACGCGCTGCGCAAAGGCGTCGAAGCCCACGGTCCAGTCGCGCACGAAATCCTGGTCATACAAGCCTTCTTCGATGATCACGTGCAGCCAGCCCAGCATCATCGCGGCGTCGGTGCCGGCACGCAGCGGCAGCCACAGGTCGGCGGCTTCGGCGTTGCCACTCTTGCGCGGGTCCAGCACGATCAGCTTGGCGCCGTTGGCCTGCGCGGTCCTGATCGACTTGTACTCCAGCGTCCAGCTGTGGCGGCGCGGGTCGTGGCCGAAGAGCACGATGCACTTCGAGTTCAGCACATCCGCTCTCGGGTACCAGCCATAGACCATGCGGTTGACGGCCGCCGTGTTGCCCATGCAATAGGCCACGCCGCTGATGAAGTTGGGCGAGCCGATCAAGTTCATGAAGCGACGCGTCAGCCCGTTGTCGTTGCCGAAGTTGGCCGCGCTCGCGGCCACGGCCAGCGCCTGCGGACCGTGGCGCTGGATCACCTTCGTCAGGCCCTCGGCAATGCCGTCCATCGCGCTGCTCCACGACACCTGCTCCCAACTGCCGCCACCGCGCGCACCCTTGCGCCGCAAGGGGTGCATCAGCCGGTCGGGATGGGCAAAGGATTTGGGCGCGTAAGCGCCCTTCATGCAGATCACGTCCTTGAACAGCGGGTGGTCGCGCGTGGTCACCTTGACCACTCGGCCGTCGCTGATCTTCACGGCAATGGGGCAGAAGCCGTCGCAACTGGTGCAGACCAGGTTCTTGCTGGTTTCGAGGACAGCGCTCATGGTGTGGAACTCCCAGGGTGCGTGGCAGTTTGGACCGGCTCGCTGCAGCAGATGCTGGTCTTTGAGGGGGGCATTCGTCGATGACGGAGTAGCCGATGTTGTCGCGGTTCGACCTGACGGGCATCTTATCGCAGCCCCTCGACGGCGGGTGCGGCCTGGGCGGTGAGGAATGTCGAGCCGAAGTCGGTCCGCGCGGGGCTGTGCGGCCAAGCGTGGTCTCGCCGGTGCTTGCGACTGTGCACGATCTGCTGGATGGCCCAGGGCGCGGCGCAAGGGTTCGGGTCGGCCTTGTGATGCGCGGCCCGGCATTCGTTGATTTAGGACAACCACTTATTGAGTTATTAAATCGTTCGCGCATGGATCACCGGCATCGAGCCCGCCGTGGCAGGGCCTGTTGCCGTCTGCGTTTTACATCACCCATCGGGTGATTCAGCCAAGTCGCCAGTTCACTGCGCCACTACCGGCGGTTGCCGGCATTCAACACGGCGTGCTGCTGTTTCCAGGACCAATCGCCAAAGCTGCTTTCAGTAGACGCGTCGAATTGGACTTAGCACTGATGGCCATTCCTTCCCCTGATCTGTTGTCAGGCTGCGCGCAGATCGTAGCCCAGTCGTGGGAAGTGCACGACGACCGTTCCCACCAGCGGATCGTCGCGGCGCAGCGCGATCTCGTCGAGCCCGGCATAGACCAGTTCGCCGCTCACCACGTCGCGGCCGTAGTCGTCGGCGCGAATCCTGACCTCGGCGCCCAGCGGCGGATCTTCGGGCCAGGGCGTCGAGGGCTCGGGCGCCAGCGGCTCGCTATGGCGGGCGACTTCCAGCGCGCGCCCGGGTGCCATCGGTGTGGGCGTGCCGTGGCCGAAGGCGCGAACCCGCGACATCCAGGCCGCGATGTGCGGATAGCGTGCCAGCTCATGGGCCAAGCGATCGGTGCGCGCCGTGAAGAACCAGAGCGGGTGGTAGACCGCGAGATCGGCGACACAGGGCGCTGGCCCTGCGAGCCAGGCCCGACCATCGGCCAGCATGGCTTCGACGTCGGGCAACTGCGCGCGCACCAGCGGCGCATTGCGCAGCGCGGCGCGCCGCATCGTGGTCTCGTCGGGCGCTGGCAGGCCGCGCATCACCGAGCGGTCAGCCTGCAGACCTGCGGGCAGGTGGTCCAGGTTCAGCCCCGAGACGAAGAGCGTGATCGGGCGCATCAGGCGGTTTTCTGCCCAATAGGCCATGGCCTCAGCCAGTGCCGCTTGCGCGGGCGGAAAAAGCGTCGGCGTGGGCGCACGCCGTTCGAGTTCGCGCACGATGAGACGGGTATCGCAATAGAGATCAGCGCCGACCTGGAGCACCGGCGTGCGACGGTAGCCGCCGGTCAGCGGCACCAGATCAGGCTTGGGCGCGATCGACGGGATGATCACCGAATGCCATGCCAGGCCCTTGAAGCCGAGTGCAAGACGCACCTTCTCGGCAAAATTGGAGAAGTCGTAGTGATGCAGGATGAGATCGGACATGGCGGCAGAACCTCTTGAGCGAACCTTGAGCGAACACGGCGAATCGACGGTGGACACCCTGATTGTCGTCAAGCCCGCCCCAGAGGCCATGCTGCGGGTCTGACCTTGGGCGCAGGCCGCTCGCCGGGATCCTCGCGACCCCCTCGGTGCGGCGTATCCTGACCTGCCGGCTGGGGTTCGGGCTTGGACGCTCTCGTAGAATTGGGGTCCGCGTGCCGACGCGTCTGCAGCCGGCACCACCCCGAAACAAGACGGCAGGAGCGAGATGACCATGGCGACCGATGAACTTGCTGCGTTCCGCACGGAAGTACATGGCTGGATCGAGACGAATTTCCCGAAAACGCTGGTCGGCCGCGGGGCCGAGTTGCAGAGCACCAGCACCGGTGGAGGGCCGTTGCCCGAGGACCTGCAGCTGTGGGTGCGCCGCCTGGGTGAGCGCGGCTTCGGCGCCCCGACCTGGCCCACCGAGTTCGGGGGTGCGGGTCTGAAGGGTGCACAGTCGCATGTGCTGGCCGACGAACTGCACAAGGCAGGCGCCTTCAACCCGATCCCGCAGCTCGCCGGCATGGGCGTGACCATGGTGGGCCCGACGATCCTCGAGTACGGCACGGACGAGCAGAAACAGCAACACCTGCCACGCATTGCGAATGGCTCGGTTCGCTGGTGCCTCGGCCTGTCCGAACCCAACGCGGGCTCCGACCTCGCGTCGCTGAACACGCGCGCCGAGGATCGCGGCGATGCCTGGGTGGTCAATGGCCAGAAGGTCTGGACCTCGGGCGCGGATGTTTCGCAGTGGTGCGGCGCGCTCGTGCGAACCGATGCCAGTGCGAGCAAGCGCGACGGCATCAGCTTCTTGTTGCTGCCAATGGACCAGCCTGGCGTGCGCACGCGGCCGATCCCGCTGATCGCCGGGGCCTCGCCGTTCTGCGAGACCTTTTTCACCGATGCCCGCGCCGCGAAGTCCGACCTGCTCGGACCGCTGAACAAGGGCTGGACCGTGGTCAAGCGCTTGCTGCAGCACGAGCGGGCCAGCCAGACCAGCACGCGCACCGCAGCGGGCGCGAAGGAAGAGCGCTTCCAGGACATGGCCAAGCGCTACGTGGGCATGGACGAGTCGGGTCGCCTGGCCGATGCCGATCTGCGCACGCGCCTGGCGATGCACTTGATGGATTCGAAGGCCCACGCGCTGACGGTGTCGCGCATCGTGGCCGAGGCCAAGGGCAATGTCGAGGTCAGCGCCGCGGCCTCAATCCTCAAGAACTCGGCCACCGCCGTGTCGCAGACGCGTGCGGAGCTGACGCTCGAGCTGATGGGCAACCAGGGTCTGGGCTGGGAAGGCACGCGCTTCGCGCAGGACGAACTCGCGGCGGTGCGCAGTTGGCTCTCGGGCAAGGCGATGTCGATCTACGGCGGCTCTTTCGAGGTCCAGAACAACATCATCGCGAAGAACATCCTGGGCCTGCCCGAGACAACCCAGAAGGGCTAGCCGCTTTGAGCGAAGGCCTTCCCGCCCGAAACAGCGCATCGCAATCAGCCTGACGCAAACCGATTCATGAAGGAGCTCGCTCGATGGCGGCACTGACGACAGAACAGACGATGATCCGCGAACAGGCCAGCGCCTGGGTTCGCGAACAGGCGCCGGTACAGGCCTTCCGCAAGCTGCGCGACAGCGGTTTGCCCGCGCGCTTCGAGCCCACCACCTGGGCTGCGATGGTGGAGCTGGGCTGGACGGGGATCATCGTTCCCGAACAGTACGGCGGCTCGGGGCTCGGTTATCTGAGCTTTGGCATCGTGCTCGAGCAGACGGGCCGTCAGCTGACGGCTTCGCCGCTGTTCGCCTCCGCGCTGGTCGGCGCGACGGCGCTGATGCTGGGCGGCAACGACGAGCAGAAGCAGGCCTATCTGCCCAAGATCGTGGACGGCAGCGCGATCTTCACCTTGGCCGTGGACGAGAGCACGCGCCATGCGCCGAGCCGCACGGCGCTGCAGGCCACGCGCCATGGCGCCGGCTACCGTCTGAGCGGCAGGAAGACCTTTGTGCTCGAAGGCGGGGCGGCCACGCACCTGATCGTGGCGGCGCGCACCAGCGGCAGCGCCGGCGACACGAACGGCATCACGCTGTTCGTCGTGCCCGCACAGGTCAGCGGCATCACCCGCACCGAGCTCAGCATGGTGGACAGCCGGGGTTATGCGGACATCGCGTTCGACGCCGTCGACCTGGCTTCGGACGCAGTGCTCGGCCAGGCCGATGCAGGCTTCGCGTTGCTGGAGGCGACGCTGGACCGGGCCCGTGCGGGCCTGGGGGCCGAGATGCTTGGCACGGCCGCACGCGCGTTCGACATGACGGTGGACTATCTCCAGACCCGCGTGCAGTTCGGCCAGGTGATCGGCGCGTTCCAGGCGCTTGGCCATCGTGCGGCGGCGCTGTTCACGCAGCTCGAGCTGAACCGCTCCTGCGTGGAAGCGGCGCTGCAGGCGATCGACGCCGATGCGGCCGACATCGCCGAGCTCTGCTCGCTGTCGAAGGCGCGCACCGGTGCGTTCTTGCATCAAGCCTCGAACGAGCTGATCCAGATTCACGGCGGCATCGGCATGACTGACGAGTTTGACGCGGGCTTCTACCTCAAACGCGCGCGCACGCTCGAAGCCACCTTCGGCAACCAGGCCTTTCATCGCGACCGCTACGCGACGCTGAACGGTTTTTGATCCGAAACACGCTGTGCAGGCAAGCGCTACAAGTGCCCGCACCGGAGCCAGCCTGCGATGACCCGATTGCCAACAATGAACGAAGCCAGCGCGCTCGAAGACCAACTTGTGCTGCGCGCCCGGCGCTTTCTTGCCGAGCATGTGACACCCTGGCTGGAGGCGGGCGAGAAACCTTGGCATGACGCGGCGCTGTGCGCTGGTGCCGCGGCAGCCGGCATATTCGGCATCTCGGTGCCCACCGAATTCGGCGGCAGCGGCGCCTCGTTCACCTGCAAAGCCCGTGTCGTCGAAGTGCTGGCCGAGGCCGATTTCGGGTTGGCGATGGCGCTGATCAATTCGCACAACACCGCCGAAAACATAGCGCGCAACGCCCACCCGGACGTGGCGCGGCGCTTCGTCCCGGAGATCGTCGCTGGCCGCATGGCGGGCTGCACCTCGCTGACCGAACCCGGCGCGGGCTCGGATTTCGCGGCGATCACCACCCGCGCCACCCGCATCGCCGGGGGCTGGCGGCTGGAGGGCGAGAAAGCCTGGATCATCAACGCCGTGCGCACCGGTGTCGCGGTGTGCTACGCGCAGACCGAGCCCGGCAGCGGCGCGGCCGGCATCGCCTCGTTCGTGGTCGACGCCGCGCGCGCAGGTTTCGTGCGCGGCGGCCCGATCACCCGTGCGCTGCCGGCGCTGGGCACAGGCTCGTACCGGCTGGACGGCTACCTGGCCAGCGATGAGGAACTGCTGGCACCGGCCGGGCAGGCCTTCAAGCGCGCGCTCACATCGATCAACGGCGCGCGCATCTACGTCGCTGCGATGTGCAACGGCATGGTGGCCGAATCGCTGCGTGTGGCCGCTGCGTACGGGCGCGAACGCAAGACTTTCGGCGCGCCGCTCGCCGGCCACCAGTCGTGGCGTTTCGCGCTGGCCGACGCCTCGGTCGATCTCGAAGCGGCACGCCTGCTGGTCTATGACGCGGCCCTGCGGCTCGATGCCGGCGAGGACGTGCAGGGCGCGGCGGCACGCGCCAAGATATTCGCCACCACCATGGCGCACCGGCAGGTCGGGGCGCTGTTGCACTGCATGGGCGCTGCGGGCTTTGCCGACCGCTACCCCTTCCTGCGCCATCTCGAAAGCGTGCAGGCGGCGGCTTTCACCGACGGCTCGACCGAGATGCTCAAGGAGCGTATCGCGCGCAGCTTCGTGTAGCGGCGCGACGAAAGATCGAATCTCTGGGTTGGCGGCTGCGGGCTGTTGCGCGCCTGGGCATGGGCTCGCGAGGCTTGATCGGCTCTGTCTAAGGGCTGACAGGCATCACCCGAGCCGCCCCAGGCAGATCCGTGCCGACTGTGCGTCGCCGCGCGATGTCGCTGCGGTGCGCTTGACCTGTGCGCGGTGGCGAACGGGAGCGGCCGAGAGGCTGCCCGCAGCCGTCGACCTGTGGACCCTGCCGGACCTTCAGGCGTGACGCCAGGTGCGACGCTGTGTCCGAGCGTGGTGACGTCCGCAGCGCTGCCTCGCCACCGACTTGCCCGCCCGGAACACCACTGCGCCGATGCTGCTCAACTGTTTCTTGCAGTCAGCGCATAAATTCGAGCAAACAGCCTAAAAAACCTTAATTTACGAATTGTATCAAGTTTGCTATATTTGGAATTTTGAGTTGATTTTGAACTCCTGAGGAATGGCAATTTCGGTGTTCGGGACGCTGCCCGGGCAGCGGCTGGCACCACGCCCAGCAATGGCCGGCAGCAGAGCAGCCTGTGGCGCACCTTGTCTCGCACCGGGCATCGCCCAAGCTGTTGTGGACGCGGCTTGCGCGCAGCCCACCGCAACACCAGCCACCGCAATACAAAGCCGACCCACGGCACTGAGGACTTGAGACCATGACCACATTGACCGGCACCGCAGGCGCGGACACATTGACGGGCGGGGCGGACAACGACACGCTGACCGGCGGCGCGGGCAACGACACCATCGACGGCGGGGCGGGCATAGACACCGCGGCCTATGCCGGGCTGCAGGCCGACTATGTGATCAAAGCCTCATCATCGGGCCAAGGCGTGACGGTGGCCGATACCAGCCTCGGTAACGGCGATGAGGGTAGCGATACGCTCATCGGCGTCGAGAAGCTGTCGTTTTCCGACGGCACGTTGCCGGTCGAGGTGGTAGTGGCGCGCGCCGAACAACGGGTCAACAGCTACATCGCCGGCGACCAGACGAATTCGTCGATGACCAAACTGGCCGATGGTGGCTATCTGGTGACCTGGAATTCCAACGGCCAGGACGGCAGCGGCTGGGGTGTCTACGGTCAGCGCTTCGATGCGGGTGGCGGCCGGGTGGGTGGCGAGTTCCGGCTCAACACCAGCGTCAATGCCGATCAGTATTTCACCGATGAAAGTGCCGTGCAGGCGGTGGCGGGTTTGCCTGATGGCGGATTCGTGGCGGTCTGGCGTTCAGGTTCAGCTGATCCGAGCGATTGGGGCGTCGTTGCGCAGCGCTTTGACGTCGCTGGCAACCCGGTTGGAACCGAGATGCTGGTCAACACCTACACCGATGACCAGCAGCGCGAC
>CALQBT020000046.1 GCA_943328885.2 Bordetella parapertussis
TCTACCACTCGACCTACACCGGCAAACCCCCGGATGAGCCGGCGATCCTGGGGGTGGCGCTCAACGAAGTGTTCGTGCCGATCTTGCAGAAGCAGTTCCCCGAAATCGTCGATTTCTACCTGCCGCCCGAGGGTTGCAGTTACCGCATGGCGATCATCTCGATCAAGAAGGCCTACCCCGGCCACGCCAAGCGGCTGATGTTCGGGCTTTGGAGCTTCTTGCGGCAGTTCATGTACACCAAGTTCATCGTCGTCACCGACGATGACATCAACATCCGCGATTGGCAGGACGTGATCTGGGCCATCACCACGCGCATGGACCCGGTGCGCGACACCACGCTGGTGGCGCAGACGCCGATCGACTACCTCGACTTCGCTTCACCGGTCAGCGGGCTGGGCGGCAAGATGGGGCTGGATGCCACCAACAAGTGGCCCGGCGAGACCGCTCGCGAATGGGGCAAGGTGATCGCGATGCCGGCCGACATCACCCGGCGTGTCGAAACGCTGTTCGAGGCGGTGATGCGGGCCTGAGGGTTGTTTGAGCTGGCGATCTGCCGCGGATCTCAGGGCCATCAATTTCTGCTTGCACAGCGGCCTTGTTTGCAGTATCTTTTGTCTGCCTCTTGTTGAGGCAATAAAGTTCGTGCAGTCGCTGCATGAAACGGGGCCCCGGACCATATTTCTCCGGATCCCCACATGGTGGCCATCGGCCGCCCGACCCCCTCGGATCGCAAGGCCCGAGGGGGTTTCGCTTGTGTGAGGGGTTTGACCTCAACTCGGCCCGTGGCACGCCAGGTCTCAGGCGCCTGCGAGCAGGCCGATCATCTCGTGCAGCGCATGGCTCACCCGCCGGTAGCCACCGATCGACGGCATCCAGCGGCGGACCGGCGAAGTGATTTGCACCGCCAAGCCCATCGGTGCCGCGACGATCTTCGCCGTAAAGCCGGCGCGCTCGGCCTCTTGTTCAAAGGCGCGCAGGGCGCGCGGCATGTGAAACCCATCGGTGACCAGCAGCAGATCGGTGATGCCTTCGGACCGCAGCATCGTCAGGCTCAAGCGGGCGTTTTCACGCGTGTCGCGAGACTTGTCCTCCTGCCAACGCAGCGGCTGCTGGTAGTCGCGGCTGGCGATGCGGCCTGCCACCGAGGCTTCAGCGTTGCCGTCGATCTGGCCGTGACCGATGCCGCCGGAGAACATCGCCGGTGCATGCAGCCGCTTTGCCAGCCAAAGGCCGTAGTGCAGACGCGCCATCGACATGCTGGTGAGGTGAGCCTCGCCGTATTCGGGTGCCAACGCATCGGCGCCGCCACCCAGCACCAGGACCACTGGTTTGCGTGCGGCCAGGCTGCGCTCGAGTTCGGCAATCCGCGCGGTCGACAACACCGGGTTGATTTTCAGCCTGGCCTCCAGCAAGACCCCGACCGCCTCGCAGTGGCTGAGCCACAAGCCCAGCAGCGCCAGGCTGAGCATGACCGTGCCGATCGGTCGCTTGCGCAGCCACCAAGCCAGCATCGCCAGCACGAGCCAAGGCACGGGTGGCAGCAGCAACGCGCTGATCAAGGGCTTCCAGCTCAGCAAGTCGGCAGCGGCAACGATCTCGTTCAAGGGCAGGTTCGCGGTGTCAGCAGGGCTGCTGCTGTGGCGGCCGATTCTGCATCAAGCCCTTGCCTTGGCCCTGCAGACTGTGGGCCTGGTCTGTCGGGTCGACAATCAAGGTCCGAGCCAATAGAAGAGGCAACATGGCGCAAGACATCATCACCCTGGGCGGCGGTTGCTTCTGGTGCATCGAGGCCGTTTTCGAGCAGGTCGAAGGCGTGTTAGCGGTGGAATCCGGTTACTGCAATGGCCGGGTTCGCAACCCGAGTTACGAGGAGGTTTGCGAGGGCAACACCGGCCACGCCGAGGTCGTGCGGGTTCGCTTTGACAGCCAGATCCTGTCGCTGCGCCAGGTGTTGGAGATCTTCTTCGTGGTCCACGATCCGACTTCGCTGAACCGCCAGGGCAACGATGTCGGTACCCAATACCGCTCGGGGGTCTACTGGCACGATGAGGAGCAGGCCTCGCTGGTGCGGGCGGTGGTGGCCGAACTCGATGCCGAGTTGGGCGGCAAGGTGGTCACCGAACTCGCCGCCGAGACCAACTATTGGCCTGCCGAGGGCTACCACCAGCACTACTTTGCCAACCACCCGGGCCAGGGCTATTGCGCTTATGTGGTCGCGCCGAAGGTCGAGAAGTTCAGGCAGACCTTCGCCCAACACCTGCGTCGTTGAAGGCTCGGAGCCCGGACTTCAGGGTGCCAAGCGCTCGCGAACCCAGCGGCCCTGGTCAAGCCGGTAGCGCAAGCGGTCATGCAGTCGGCTTTTCCGGCCTTGCCAGAACTCCCAGTGGTCGGGTACCAGGCGCAAGCCGCCCCAGTGCGGCGGTCGGGGTGGCGACAGCGCGAACTGCGCGGCGTAGCGTGCAGCTTGCGCCACCAGCAAGGCGCGCGACGAGATCACCTGGCTTTGCGGCGAAGCCCAGGCACCGAGCCGCGAATCGAGCGGGCGTGATGCGAAATAAGCATCAGCTTCGGCCGCATCAACCCGCTCGACGCGACCTTCGATGCGCACCACGCGCTCGAGCTCGACCCAGTGAAACTGCAGCGCTGCCATCGGGTTGCCGGCCAATTCCAGGCCCTTGCGGCTGTTGAAGTTGGTATACCAGTCAAGACCTCGTTCTGAGACGCCCTTGATCAGAACAATCCGTGTCGACGGCCTGCCGTCGACTCCGACAGTGGCCAGGGTCATCGCGTTGGGTTCGGGCACCTGGGCGGTGATGGCCTGTTGCAGCCAGATCTTGAACTGCGCGAGCGGCAGGTCGGCCGAAGCGGCTTCATCGAGTTCGTCACGTTCGTAGCTCTTGCGCAGGTCGGCGATGCGGTGGTCCATTGGCTGAGTATGCCGCGGCTTGCGCCCAGATCTTGTGCGAGAGGTCGGCTGAGCGATTCTTCGCCCTCGGCCTGCAGGCTGGGCCTCGCGCTGGCTTGGTGTTGTCACCTAAGTGTTAGGCCCTAAGTGATCGTCCGACTGTCGATCCTGTCCGATTACGGTCATGCTTGGACTTCAGAAGCGTCCGGGAGGAATTTCGAAGGCGCCAGGAGTATCGATTGATGAAAACCCAAGCTGTTGTCATTGTCTTGGCCGCCGGTCTCGGCAGCCGCTTTGCCGGGCCGATCCACAAACTGGCGCAACCCTTGGGCGCTTCCAGCGTGCTCGGCAGGACCATAGGTCACGCGATCGAGAGCCGGCTGCCGGTGATCGTTGTCACGACCGAAAAGCTGGTGGCCGAGGCTGCGCGATGGGTCGCCCGTCGCGATCTTGTCGTGCTGCCCGAGGTCGGCAGCGCGGGGGCCGGCCCGCTGGGTATGGGTTATTCGATCGCCGCTGGCGTGGCGGCAAGACCTGATGCCGCTGGCTGGTTGGTGCTGCCAGGCGACATGCCGCTGGTCGCGCCGTCGACGCTGATCGCGGTGGCCGCGGGCCTCACCCAGCAACCGGTGGTCTATGCCCAATACCTAGGGCGCCGGGGCCATCCCGTGGGCTTCTCGGCGGAACTGTATTCGGAATTGATTCAACTCAACGGCGATGAAGGCGCTCGCCGCGTGACCGCCCGCTATCCGTCGATCGGGCTTGAGCTGGGCGACCCAGGCGTGCTGTTCGATGTCGACACTGAAACCGACCTGTCAGCGCTTCGTGCCACCGACGACGGCGCAAGCATGGCCCAGCGCTGAGCGCGTGGGGACCTGACGGGGAAGTCAGGCCGGCAAGTCGATAGGTGACAGGGTCTAACCGGCGCCTTTTATCTAAGTCCTTGTCCCCATTTGTATGAGCTCGATCTTGTAGCCGTCGGGGTCGGTGATGAACGCGATCATCGTGCTGCCGCCCTTGACCGGACCTGGCTCGCGGGTGACGGCGCCGCCGAGCGCCTTGGCCTGCTCGCGCAGGCCGGTGCAGGTGGCCGTCACATCGGGCACGCCGATCGCGACATGGCCGAAAGCGGTGCCGGGTTCATAGTGTTCGACACCGTAGTTGTAGGTCAACTCGATCTCGGCCTGGTCGGGATTGCCTCCATAGCCCACGAAAGCCAGGTCGTACTGCTGTTCGGGTCGCAGCGTCTTGCGCAGCAACTCCATGCCCAGCACCTGCGTGTAGAAATCAATCGATCGCTGCAGGTTGCCGACCCGCAACATGGTGTGGAGCATGCGCATTTTTTGATCCTTGGAGCAATGGTTGAGCGGCAGTGTGCCCGAAATCGTCGCGCACCAGCCACTCGAGGGCAAGTTCAGCGCCTGAGCGCAAGAGCCGGTCGCCTGGGCGACGGCATGCGCTCGAAGCCGGGCTTGGAATGAAAACCCTTCAGCCCGGCTCGCGGTCTAGCCAGATGTCCAGGCCCTGTGCGTTGAGTTCGAGGTCGAGCATCATCAGGCCCAGTCCGGTCTCGACATCGCGCACGCCGTGGCGCTGCAGTTGCTCGCGGCAGAGCCCTACCAGCATCGACAGCAAGGCTGGCTGGCGGTCTGGCGCGCTGCGCAGGGCCTGCGCGGCTGCGACCATCGCATCGATCTGCTCGAACAGCAACTGGGCCAGGCGCGCCACATCGCCGACTCGGCCATAGTGCGTGAGGTACATGCAATCGGGCTCGCGCGCCAGCAAGCGGCTGATCGACTGGCGCAGCGGCGCGGGTTCGAACTGCACCGGCGATGACGTGGGCGTCGCCCAGGCCCCGGCAGCGCTGTCGAAGTCCCGGTAGCTCAGGCCGAAGGTGTCGCCAGCGAACCAGCCCCGGCTGCGCTCGTCCCAGATGCAGTGGTGGTGCCGGGCATGGCCTGGTGTGTCAATGAAGTGCAGGGTCCGGCCTGCCAACTCGACCGTCATGCCGTCTTCGGTGGCGAGCACCCGGTCGACCGGCACCGGCACCAAGTTGCCATAGTCTCGGTCCATCGCCGCTTGTCCGTACACCGCCAGCGCGCCGGCGTAGAGCGCCTGAGGGTCGATCATGTGGCGGGCACCACGCGGATGCACCAGCATCCTGGCATTCGGCAGCGATTGCATCAACAGACCGGCACCACCGGCATGGTCCAGGTGCACATGGGTCGGGATCACGAAATCGACCGCATCGCTATCAAGCCCCAGATCTTGCAGCGCTGCGAGCAGGCGCGGCACCGCGTAGTTGGTGCCGGTGTCGACAAAAGCCGCGCGACCGTTTTCGACGATCAGGAACGAAGCGTCAAACAGTGGGCGGTGGAATCCGGTGTCAATGACCTGAACGCCATGCGCAAGGGATTGGACAAAAGGCAGGGTCATAGCTTGGTTCTAGTGGTTTGAGTCGGACGCCAGAGCGCCTGGCTGCGGATGTCGCCGGTCGGCGCAAAGCATCAAGCCTGGCCGTTCGCGTAAAGCGCCCACAAGCGGCCAAGATCGGCAGCGCCGTCGTTTCCTTGCACGCCGCGCAACAGCTGCACGGCCTTTGTCTTGTGCTTGCCACTTTGCAGCATCGCTAGGCCCAGCTTGAGCTTGGCGTCTTCCGGCCGCTTCAGGCCGCCCTTGGCGATGCCTTGCTCGATCAAGGTCACGCCCTTGTCGGCCTGCCCCATGGTGACATAGGCATAGCCAATTTGCACCAGATCGTTGCCCTCTTTGGCCGCAGCAGCAGCCACGGCGCGGGTCGCAATCGACGCTTTGGCTTCGGCTTCTTGCTTGTTGGCCAGGTCGCGCAAGCGCTTGTGGCGCTCGGCCTCGGCACCCGTGCCCAGCGCACCGGCTGCAAAACCTTTGTCGACGATGGCCTTGCCCTCGGCGGGCAGTCCAGCCTGTAGCGCAAGCTGACTCATCTCCATGAACTCGTCGGTCTTGGCCAGCGAACCCGTGGCGAGTTTGAGCCGCATCAGGTCGAGCGAGAAACGGTCTGAGAAACCGCTCTTGCGTTGCAAGCGGTTGAGGTAGATTGCCCAGTATTCTTTTTTCGGGTAGCTGAACAGCAGTTTTTCCAATGTCGCAGCCTGACCCGCAGCATTGCCGGTGCGCGCCTGGGCATCTGCCAGCCTGAGCAGATCGGATTCTTCTGCGCGCTTGCCGGCTTGCTCGGCCGCGGCGACGGCAGCGCCAGCGTCCTTGGCGATGGCCGCGAAATCTCCGCTCTGCGACTGCACATAGGCCTGCAGTTGCTTGAGCTGCGCGCTGCTGCCGCCCAGTGACTGGGCTTTCTGGATCCACTGGCCGGTCTTGGCCCAGTCCTTGACGCCGGAGTAGGCAAAGGCCAGCGACTCAGCCACCTGCGACGCGTCTTGGCCCGTGACCTTGGGAAACACCGCCTCGAAAGCGGCGATCGCCGTGGTGTTGTCGCCGGCGCGCTGTGCCGCCGAGCCCTTCATGCGGTCGATCATCAACTGCTCGGCAGCGGTCTTGCCCGTCACGGCGTCGGCCTCGCGCACCTTGGCCAGCGCCTCTTTGCCCTTGCCCGCCTTGAGCAAGTCGGAGGCTTGCTGCAGCGGCTTGCCGACCTCGGGACGCAGTGCTTGGGCCTGCGCCGTGCTCAACAAACTGGCTGCACCGGCCAGCAGCAAGGCCGCGGCCAGTGTGGACATCTTCATCATCATCCCGCTCAATTCATGAACTGCTCGTTGCCGACCAGACCGATCTTGGTCACGCCCAAGCGCTGAGCGCTGGCCATCACCATCGCCACCACTTTGTAGCTGACCAGCTTGTTGGGACGTAGGTGCACCTCGGGTTGGTCGGGCAGCGTGGCGAGTTGTGCCAGCCGGTTCTCTAGATCGGTGCGGTCTTTGATGATCGTGCCATTCCAACCTATCGTGCCGTCGAAGTCGACATCGATGCGCACGATCTCGGGCGGCTTGAGCGGCGGGGCGCTCGGACCCACCGGCATGTTCATCTTCACCGCGTGGGTCTGAATCGGGATCGTGATGATCAGCATGATGATCAGCACCAGCATCACGTCGATCAGCGGCGTGGTGTTGATGTCCATCATCGGGGCGTCTTCGTCGCCGCCCGAGCCTAGTTGCATGGCCATATTGAATTCCTGTTATTGCCGCGGCGGCGCTTCGGTGATGAAGCCGACCTTGGCGATGCCCGCGCGCTGGCAAGCCACGACCAAGCGGCCGACACTCTCGTAGCGCGCATCCTCGTCACCGCGGATGTGCACTTCGGGTTGCGGGTCCTTGATCGACTCCTTCTTCAGCGCTGCGACCAAGGCCTCGGTGTCGGGCATCCGGCGGGTGTTCCAGTACACATCGCCGTCGCGGCTGACCGCCAGCAGGATGTTCTCCGGTTTGGTCTGCGTCGGCAGGTTGCGTTCCCTGGGCAGTTGCAGCTTCACGCTCTGAGTGACCACAGGGATCGTGATCAGGAAGATGATCAACAGCACCAGCATGATGTCGACCAACGGCGTGGTGTTGATGCTCGCGTTCATCTCGTCTTCGTCGCCATCTGGCGAGCCGACCTGCATCGACATGGTCTACTTCTTGGTGCTCAGCAGCACGTTGTGCACGTCTTCCGAGAAGGCTCGAACCCGCTCCATCACCGTCTTGTTGCGGCGGATCAGCCAGTTGTAACCCATCACCGCAGGCACCGCGACGGCCAGACCGAAGGCGGTCATGATCAGCGATTCGCCGACCGGTCCGGCGACCTTGTCGATGCTGGCCTGGCCGGCGATGCCGATGGCCGTCAGCGCGTGGTAAATGCCCCAGACCGTGCCGAACAGGCCGACGAACGGTGCGGTCGAGCCAACCGTGGCGAGCACTGCCAGACCGTCCTGCATCCGGCTCTGGATGTTGGTCACGGCGCGGTTCACGCTCATGCTGATCCAGGTGTGGCGGTCTATCTGCTCGACCAGCGTGCCTTCATGGTGTTCGTCGGCCTTGACACCGGACTCCGCGATGTAGCGGAAAGCGCTGCCTTCTGGCAGGGTGCTAGCGGCCTGTTTCATCGTGCCGGCTTTCCAAAATCCTTCGCTCACCGCATCGGCGCTCTTGAGCATCTTGCTCTGTTCGAACAGCTTGGTGAAGATCACGTACCAACTGCCCATGCTCATGATGACCATGATGATCAGCGTGCCGCGTGCAACGAAATCGCCTTGGCTCCACAGCGCATCCAGGCCATAGGGGTTGGCGACTTCTTCCTTGACGACAGCGGGTGCAGTCGCGGGGGCCGAGGCCTGCGCCTCAGGCGCTGAGGTCTGAGCCAGTGCTGTGGCAGGCAGGGTGCTGGTTGCCAGGGCCGCCAGGGCTAGCAGGGCCGCGGCCAGTGGCATGCGCAAAGATTTCATCAAGGACATGAGGACTCCAGAGAGGGTATTTCAGAAAATTCGAGCGGAAAAGAAGAGATTGAGGCTGCACAGCGCGTGGCGAATATCCGGTCGACGCATGTCAATCCGTTTTCCAGACATAGTCGACCATCGTGGTGCCGCCGATGGGCTTGCCTTGCTCGTCGATACCGGGTTTGAAGCGGCACTTGCTGAGTGCCTCAATCGCGGTGCGGTCTAGCAGGCGATGCTCGCGTGAAGCCCCGGCCGAGCGTTCGATCTCGGCTTTGGCCACCGCGCCCGTGGCGTCCACCGTAAAGCGGATCTTGCTGGTGCCAGTGGCATCGGCGCGCAAGGCCGCTGCCGGGTACTCGGGCTTCTCGCAGGTGTTGACATCGATGCGCGCGGGCACTGCCTGGGGCTTTGGCACCGGCGGTGCGGCAGGTGGGGGTGGTGGTGCTGGCGCGGGCGCGGGGGCGGGGGCGGGGGCGACCCTGACCGTTTCGGGCGGCGGTGCGACGCGCGTCACGGTGATCGCCGGCGCGAGTTGCGGCGTGCTGATCTGCACCTCGGGCGGCGGCATGAACGACGGCGGCGGCAGCGCGACCTTAGGCGGTGGCGGCAACTTGTCGGGCGGCGGCGGTGGCGGCTTGATCTCCTCGATCAGTTTGGTCTCAAGCGGTGCTTTGATCACATCGACGATTTTGCGGCCCAGTCCGTTGACCAGCGCATAGCCAAGCGCGATGTGCAGCACCACGACCACGCCGAACCCTATCGGGTGTTTGCCCGGGCGGCGTTGCTGGGAAGCGTAATCCACTGTATGACCTCTAGACAGCCCGATGATGGTGGTTCGGGTTGCTGTGACTTTTGATGGTGGGGCGACCTTGGCGACCGCTGGCGTCCTGAATGCGACGTCGGCCGAAACTATAGACCGAAAGATGCGGTGCCTGATCGGTCGGATCCGTGATCCGTGCCTCGCAGCAACGTCTTGCTTCGCGCGAGGCATGTCCAACTGCGTACAGCTTCATGGCAGGGATCAAAGTGCTGTTGGTGCCATCAAAAAAACGGCCAACCGTTTCGGGTTGGCCATGCCAATCGTGTTGGTGGAGACGAGGAGGATCGAACTCCTGACCTTCGCATTGCGAACGCGACGCTCTCCCAGCTGAGCTACGCCCCCACGATCGAATAGGATTCTAGCAGTACCCGCGACGCCGGCATCGGTTTTTGACTCGCGGTAGAACGGGTTCGGTAAATACCTTGCATGGAGATGTGATGGCCCAACAAGACACTGCCTGGTTCGAGGCGCAATACAACAATCGGGCCCGGGTTCCGGGCAGCGAACAGACGCTGGCGCGCTGGGCCCAGGCCTCGGCGCTGGCGCGCTCGCGGATGAACTGCGAGCTCGACCTGGCTTACGGTGATGGATCCGGCCAGACCTTGGACGTCTTTCCATCGCCTGAGCCAGGGGCGCCGGTGTTGGTGTTCATCCATGGCGGCTGGTGGCGGGCCTTGGACAAGGCCGACCACTCTTTTGTTGCGCCGGCCTTTGTGCAGGCCGGTTCGATGGTCGTGATACCCAACTACGCGCTGTGCCCGGCGGTGACGATCGAAGAAATTGCCATGCAGACAGCCCGCGCGCTGGCCTGGGTCTGGCGCCACGCAGCGCGTTACGGCGGTGACCGGTCGAAAATCCATGTGATCGGCCATTCGGCGGGTGGCCACTTGGCGGCGATGCTGCTGTGTTGCCAGTGGAAAACCGTCCAGCCTGATCTGCCACAGCAGTTGCTGGCTGGCGCGATGTCGATCTCAGGCCTGTTCGATCTCGAACCGATTCGGCAGACGCCCTCTGTGCAGGCTGATCTTCAACTCACGCCTGAGGCAGTTCGACGCTTGAGTCCGGCCGATTTCCCAGCACCGCTGCGGCCGCTGGCTGCGCTCGTGGGCAGCGACGAGAGCGAGGAGTTTCTGCGCCAAAACCAGCTGATCCGCGACCGTTGGGGCCCGGCTGTGGTGCCTGTTTGCGAACTGCTGCCGGGACTCAACCACTTCACCGTGCTGCACGACTTGGTCGACCCCGCGGGCCGCGCGCATCAACTCGCGCTGCGTATGCTCGGACTGGCGGCAGTGAAGAGCGCCTCGGCCTGATGCCTATGGGGGGTTTTTATCGGATAGCAAAGTTCTATCCAAAGGATTGAAGCTTTGTATTGGCGCAACGCGGCCGGCTTTGGTAGGGTTGCTTTGTGCCAACGCGTTTGTGCGCGATGGACCATTTCCTGGTCGTGTACCAGTCATCAGAGAGGAGCTTCCCATGAGCTTGAAGGGTTCCAAGACCGAGCAGAACCTGAA
>CALQBT020000047.1 GCA_943328885.2 Bordetella parapertussis
ATAGACCGCGTTCTGCGTCTGGTCCAGACCGGCAAACGAGAAGCGCAGCTTCTCGCCGCTGACGCTGGCGCCGCTGGGAACCGTGATCTTGAGCTGATAGGCCGTGGCCGCTGCGGTCGATTTTGTAACGCCCAAACGAAGCGACTGGACCTCCGACACCCCTGTCGTCGCCGCATCGAGTTCTTTGAGATCGGCCCAGTCCAGCAAGGTGGCCGTGCTGTCGCCGGTGGTGTCGCCAGGTGCCGGTGCCGGCGCGGTTGCGGGCGCCTCGGCGGCGGCCTTGAGCGGGTTGGTACCGCTGCTCAGGGTGGCCAGGCTCAAGGTCCCGAGGCCGATGTCGGGCACCCGCAGCTCGATGGCCTGGGTGCTGTCCTTGTCGAAGAAGTAGTCGAGGTACTCCAGCACCGACTTGGGCAGCAGGTCCAGCAGATTGAGGCCGATGTAGGTGTCGCCGGCGTCGTCGACGCCGGGCTTGAGAAAGTCCAGTCCGATTGCACCGATCACCTGGTCCAGCGGTGCCTCGTAGTCCAGCGTCTGGCCAAAGACATTGGCGCCGAGCTTGGGGTTGTAGAGGCGGACCTGGGTCGGTAAGACCTGGATCAAGCTGAGCAATTCGTCGACGATCGGCACAGTGCCGCCGATGGCGCCCAGGTCGATCTGCGCAATCTCCAGTTCGACCACGCCCGGGGGCGCCAGCACCTGGCGCCACAGCGCCACATCGTTGAAATCAGTCTGCGCCAAGTTCATGCTAGCAACATTGGCGCCGAGGTATTGATAGAGCGCCCGTTCGTCGCTCCAGGCCACCAGGTCGTCGGTCTTCAGTGAGACGCTGCTGACCGTGGGGGTCTCACCGTCGCTGCCCAGCAACCTGCCGTCCTGCACCGTGTAACGCCAGGACTTGAACTCTTTCCAGCGGGTGTCGTCGCTGAAGTCGGCTTGGTTGAGATCGATGCTGCTGTCGGCGCCCAGGTAGGTGTAGACCTTGCGGTCGGCCACCGAGGCCACCAGGTCGTCGGTCGCCAGGTCTTGCGCGCCGGCGTTCTCGGTCGCCTTGACCCAATGCAGTGCCGTGCCTTCACCGTTGGCCATGTCGACGAAGGGCGCGATCACCTCGAATGCCGCGGCGGGCAACAGGTCTGACAGCGACAGGTTGACCAGGCCCGGCGCCAGCTTGCTCAGCGGCACGGTGATCGGCTTGAAGGTCTTTCCCTCGCCGAACTCGATGCCGAACAGGCTGCCCACCAGCGTCGGGTCGCTCAGGTGGTAGTCGTTGGGGATGAAGCGCAGCAGGTCCAGCAGCTCCTTCTCAAGCCCCTTGCCATCCTTGAAATTGGTGTCGGACAGGTCGAGGACGATCTCATCGCCGGTGAGCTTGTATTCCTGCACCTCGCCTTTGAGCGCAACGTCGAGGTCCAGCGCCGGCATGGTCTGCTTGACCGCCGGCAAACTGGCATCGATGAAGTCGGCATAGATATCGGGCGTCTCGACGGTGACGGCAGCGCCGAAATGCAGCAGCACCGTCTTGTTCATCAGCGTGAGCTTGATGTCGGGCCGGGTGATCTCGAAGCGCGCGGGCAGGAACTTCGACACCGCATCTGGGTTGACATTGACGTACAAGTCGAGGTCAGCCGTCGGCAAGACGGGGTCGAATTCACCTTTCTTCCAGGCCGCGAGGTCGACCAGGTCGGTCAGCGTCGCGCTCTGCCAACCCACCCCTGCGATCACGCCCCAGCTGATGTCTTCACCATGGGCGCGCAGGGTACCGAGTTCCTGCTCATAGTCGAGGTAAGGCAGATCGATCTCGGGCAACACCAGATCGAGTGCCAGCGAAGGGCCTTGCACCGTGTGACCGGCGACCTGGAATCCTGGCGCTTGCAGGATCACGCCGGTGTTGGTCTTCTCGACCCCGGCGTCCTTGAGTTCGCTGGTCAGCAGGTCCGACAGCGTCGTGTTCTGCCAGCCCAGCCCGGCATGCAGCACGACGTCATGCATCTCGCCAGCGACATTGACAGAGCTGAGCACGATGTCGCGCTCGACAAACGGCAGCTTGGGGTCGCTGACGTTGATCTCGGTGGCATCGGCCCAGTAGCTCTCGTCGCGCGGCTCGTCGCCTGCGCGCCCGAGCAACACATCGAGGTCGATTTCGGGCAGTGTGACGGCCAAGGGCTCCAAGCTGTCGTCGACGAAATCGGACAGAAAGGCTGGCGTGTCGAGCTCCACGCCCGAGTCAAAGCTCAGAATCACCGGCTTGCCCATCAAGGTCACCTTGATGGTGGGCGGCAAGACCATGAAGGTCGAGGGCAGGAATTTCAGCCCGTCGATGTCGACCTGGTCGAAGAAGACATTGACCTTGAACTCTGGCAGCTTCGGATCGAAGCGGCCTTCGGCCAGCGCCGGCAGGTCGATCAGGTCAAACAGCCGCATGTCCTGCCAGCCCACCGAGGCCGTGATGCCCCAGTCGAAGCTGCGACCACCGTGCTCGACCTGACCCAGGACCTGCTTGAACTCGTAAAAAGGGAGTTGCGGGTTGGGAAAGACCAGGTCAAGGTTGAACTCGGGACCGACCAGCTCTCGCCCGTTGAAATCGATCGAGGGCACGCTGAACTTGATACCGGTCTGGGTCACTGCGAAACCGCCGTCGCTGGCCGGTGCATTGCCGGCGATGAATTCCTTCAGCGAGGTGTCAGGCCAACCCAGGCCTGCCTTGAAGCCGATGTCGTAACTCTTGTCGCCGAAGTCGATCGTCGTCAGGATCAGCGCGTGTTCGAAATACGGCATCTGCGCGTTTTCGATCAGCGCGATCAGCTCGGCCGCCTTGCCTTTGGGCGGCACCAGTTCGTACCAATAGCCCGCGTCGGCGTAGTCGACCGCGCTCAGGTCGAGCGTGGTCGTCTCGCCACCCATGTAGCGGTAGATGCGACCCTCGGTGCCCCCGGCTTCATGGTCGTCGGCCAGCAACACCTGGCTGCCGAACTCGATCTCCTGCTCGCCGTCGCTGCTGTTGAAGTCGACCCGCGCGTATTCACCGTCGCCTGCATCGGCAGACTCGCCGGTGGAAGACGCCACCACCAGGGTGTCGGCGATCACGCTGGGTGCGTCGTCAGCGCTGATGCGCAGGTCGCCACCTGCGGTGACCTGTTTTTCCGAGCCCACCGTGTCGGTCATGCTGGCCACGGACTGCCGGATGTAGGCATCGGCCGAGGTGCTGACCGCATTCGAGCCCAGCACCATGCTGGCCGAGGCACTGCCACCCGATCCTGACGAGGCCTCGTTGCTGGTGCTGGCTTTGAGCTCGGCACTGACCTTGGCGGTCACGAGCAGGTCGCCGCCGACGGCCAGCGCGGAGTCGTCGACCTGCGCCAGCACCGACGCCGGCATCTCGTTGCCGAAGCTGGTGCCGATCAACGCGTCGACCGCCTTGCGGAAGATGTCCTGCGATTCCCAGCCGATGCTGTTGAAGGCCAGCGTCACGCCCGCCGCAGCGCCGCCGCTCGAGCTCGTCGTCGCAGAGTTGATCGCGTCGATGCCGGATGAGTTCTCGGCCTGCACCTGCAGGTCGCCGCCGGCGGTCACGTTGCTGCGGGTGATCGTGGCCTGGCTGCTGCTGAGCACGTTGTTGGTGGCGATCAGGCCATTCAGGGCCAGGCCGCCACCGGATTCGCCGTCGCTGACCGTGGTGCCGCTGAGCACGGCGCGCAGCTGGGCAGTCTCGAGCGCGATCACGGTGAGGTCTTCACCGGCGTCGAGATCGACCCGGTCCAGCCCCGCATCGGCACTGCTGCGCACATCGTTGCGCACCACCACGCCGCCCACGGCTGCGCCGCCGCCGCTGGTCGCGCTCATCGCGATGTCGGCATCGATCACCGCCGAATCGACCGCGGCCACGGTCAGCGAACCGCCCACGGACAGCACCAGCGTGTCCTCGCCCTCGGTGGCGCGGCTGATCTGCGGGCTGATCCAGGCCCTGGCCTGGCTGCTGACCAGGTTGCTCGCCAGCACGAAGCTGGCCGCAGCGTTGTCGGCATTGGACGTGGCCTCGTTGCTGATGGTCGCGGTCAGGCTCGCACCGGTGGGGCCAGCATCGGCGGCGACCGGCGCGTCGTCGAGGCCAGGTTCGGCCGCATAGGCGCCGGCCGCGACCGTGACATCGCCGCCCGCAGTGAACGCGGTGTCGATGATGCTGGCCTGCGTGCTGGCGGGTTGTTCGGTGCCGATGCTGGTGCCGAGCAGGGCGTCGATCGCGTTGGCGAACAGGTTTTGCGGCGCCCAGCCTATGGTGTTGAACGCCAGCGTCACGCCGACGGCGACGCCATCGGACTCGATCACCGCGCTGTTGTCGGCGCTGATCTGCGAGCTGTTGTCGGCCGCGACCGTGATGTCGCCATCGGTGGTCGCGGTGCTGTGGATCAACTGCGCCAGCGCGCTGCTGAGCACCAGGTTGGTGGCGATCAAGGCGTTGATCGCCAGCGGCGCGGCGGCGGCTGGCGACTCCACAGTGGCGTCGGCTGCGGGGGCGTCCGCTGCGGGCTCCTCCGGCGCGGCCAGCGTCGAGGTCTTGCCCGAGGCGGTCGCCGCGATGCTCGCCGACTCCAGCGCCGCCACCTCCAGGTTGCCGCCCGACGTCAGGGTCGCATCACGGGCTTCGGACTCGACCGAAGCGCGGACGTCGTTGCGAACCACCAGGCCGCCCATCGCCATGCCGCCGGCGCTGGTCGACGACAGCGAGACATCAGCCTCTATGCCTGCGGTGTCGCTGGCGATAAACGAGAGGTTTTCGCCAGCGGTGAAGCTGGCCTCGCGGTCGGCGTCATCGCTGAGGCGACCGAGCACCCGCGTGCGCGAACTCACCAGGTTGCTCGCCAGGATGAAGCTGGCGGCCGCGCTGGCGGCGCTCGAGGCGACGTCGTTGGCGATCGTCGCGGTGATCAGCGCCTCACCCTGGGCGTCGAGGCTGATGCTGCCCTCGGCCTGCAGCGCAGAGCCCTTGACCAGCACATCGGTCACTGCGGATTGCTCGGTGCCGATGGACGTGCCGAGCAAGGTATCGAGCGCATTGAACAAGACGTTTTGCGCGCGCCAGCCTATGGTGTTGAAGGCCAGCGTCACGCCCACGGCCACTCCGCCGGCCTCCATCGTCGCGCTGTTGTCGGCCTTGATCTGCGAGGCGTTGCGCGCGACCACGTCGAGGTCACCGCCGGCGCTGATGTCGCTGTCGAGCAGCGTCGCCGTGACATTGCTCAGGATCAGGTTGGTGGCGATCAAGGCATTGACCGCCAACGAACTCGGACCGGCAGCATCGGAGCCTGCGGCGCCATCGGTCGCAGGCTCGGCAGCCGGATCGGTTTCTTCGGGCAGCGACATGGTTTCGCCGCTCAGCGTCGCGGTGATCGTGGCCGAACCTCGGGCCTGGACAGAGACATCGCCACCGACTTCGAGCGCAGCGCTCTCGACCCAGGTCTTGACGACATTGCGCACATCGTTGCGCGCCACCAAGCCGCCCACCGCGGCGCCGCCTGCACTGGACGAGCCCATGCTGATGTCGGCCTCTATACCCGAGGTGTCGCTGGCCTTGACCAGCAGATTGCCGCCGATCGCATAGCTGTTGCCGTCGACCAATGGTTTGAGCACCGTGTCGGCACGCGCGCTGATCATGTTGCTGGCCAGCACCATGCTGACTGCCGCGCCCGACGCGGTGGCGTCGACCGTGTTTTCGATCGTCGCGGTGATCGTCGGCACCTGCACCGCGCTCAGGCTGAGGTCGCCGCCGATGTCCAGGCTGCTGCCCGAGACCTCGGCCCGCACCGATGCCGGCAGGTCCATGCCGATGGCCGTGCCCAGCAAGGCATCGACCGCAGCGAACAGGATGTTCTGCGACTTCCAGCCCACGGTGTTGAAGGCCAGCGTGACGCCCACCGCAGTGCCGCTGCTCTCGGTGATCGCGCTATTGCTGGCTTCTATCGTGGCGTCGTTGTTCGCCTCGACCGCCAGGTTGCCGCCGACCACCAGCACGCTGTCCAGGGCCAGCGCTTCGACCTGGCTCAGGATCAGGTTGACGGCGATCAGGCCATTGGCCGCCATCGCGCCGCCGCCGGCGGCCGGCTCAGTGGCCGGCGGCGTCTCGTCGGCAGGCGCAACGGCGTCGCTGCCAGCCGGCGCTTCGGGGTCTGCTGCAGCCACCGGCTCGGTGCTGGCGGGCGCGCCGGGGTCGGCGCTGGCTGTTGCGGCGTCGTCCGATCCGGCCGGCGCCGGCTCGCTGGCTGCGCCTTCCTGCTGGTTGGCGCGCACCTCGCCGCTTAGGCTGGCGACGATCTCGGTCGCCGAGACGGCGTTGACGCTGAGGTCGCCGACGGTGTTGACGGTCAAGCCGATCAGCTGACCCAGCACGGCGTTGCGAACGTCGTTGCGCACGACGATGCCGCCGACCGACACGCTGCTGCCACCCGAGCCCGACGAGACCGCCGACATGCTGACGTCGGCGGTGATGCTGGCCGCGTCGTCGGCCAGCACTTCCAGGCCGGCACCCACGCTCAACAGGTAGACGCGCTCGCCTTGGGCATTGCGCCCGTCGATGTAGGCGCGCGTGCTGCTGCGCACCCGGTTGCTGGCCAGCACCGCACCGGCGCCGACCGACAGCGCGCTGGCCGCGGCACCGCTGGAAGCCTCGGCGCTGTTGGTCAAGGTGGCCGAGATCTCGACCGAATCCTGCGCTGTCACCGAGACGTCACCGCCCGCGCTGGCCTGGCTGGTGCTGATGAAGGCCAGCGTCTCGAGCGGCAGCGCGGTGAAGCCGACGTCAGTGCCGATCAAGCTGTTGAGCGTGGCCGCGGCCATGTTGCCCATGTTCCAGCCCACGGCGTTGAACGCCAGCGAGGCGCCGCCTGCAGATCCAGCCGATTCGGTCACCGCGGTGCCGGCGGTCGACGTCGCGTCGATCGTGCTGGCATTGAGCGCCTGCACCCGCAGGTCGCCAGCATCGCCGGTATCAACCGTGCTGCCCTGCAGGCTGGCCGTGACCCCACCCAGCACCTGGTTCCAGGCAAAAGTGCCTGCCAGCGAGATCGACATGCCTGTGGCGCCCTCGCCCCCGGTCACCGCCATGGACTCGGTGCCTGCGTTGGCAGCGGCCTCGCTGCTGGCCAGCACGACCAGGCCGCCCGAATCGACGGTGCTGTCAAGGACCTGGGCCTGGGTCGTGCGGTTGACCGTGTTGCTGGCCGACGCAATGCCGATCTGTACGTTCTTGAGCAAGGGCGCTGCTGCCGAGAAGCCTTCGCTCTTGGCATCGAAGCTCGCCTCGTCGCGAGCGACCACGACGACATCGCCTGCTGCGCCCAGGTCAAGGTTGAGCAGCAAGGCCTGCACGCTGCCGCTGACGACGTTGCGGGCCACCTTGGCGGAGGCGCTGGTGCTGCTGGCGTCGAAGGCCAGGACTTGCAAGCCTTGCACATCGAGATCGGCGCGCTGCACCCGGGCCAGCACGAAGTCCTGGATGTTGTTGGTCTGGACGCCCACCAGGCTGGAATTCACCGCGCCCTCGATGCCGCCGCTCTCGGCGTCGACGTTGGCCGCGTTGACCTGGACCAGGCCTGCATTCGCGCCCGTCAAGCCGTTCAGCGAGACCGCTTTGCTGACCGAGTCGCCGAGCGTGGCACTGGTGTTGCGGACCAGCCCGATGCTGCCCAGGCCGAGGTCGAAGCCCCCTGCCAGGCTGGTGACCAGGCTGTCGGCGGTGTCGAGTTCGGCGCTGAGGTGGCTGCTGTCGATCGCCTCGATCAACACGCTGATGCCCGGATCTTCGCCCTCGGCGACCGACGCGGGGGTGATGACCAAGGTGGCGCCGCCGGCCACGCTGGCGCGGGTGGTCTGGTTGGCACTGATGTCGACCACGCTGGCCAAGCCGCCCTGCGACGCGATCTGCAGGTCGTTGTCGGTGTAAGCCAGCAGTTGCAGACCCTGGGCCTGGATACGCGCGTTGGCGCCGACCTGCGCGATGGCCTGGCTGGTCAGCTTGATCTGGTCGTTGACGACCGCGACTTTGTGGGCGATGGATGCGCGGGCCTGCAGCGAGGCTTCCAGTACGACCTGCCCGCCGGCCAGCATCGAGCCCTGCACATCGACGATGGCCTGGAGGTCCAGGTTGATGTCGTCGCCGGACTCCTCGTCCGCCGCCGACAGGCCGCGCAACACCAGGTCTGCGCTGCTGATCAGTGACTTGCCATAGGGCAGGCCGATGGACTCGGCTTCGACGATCAGGCTGGCGCTGCCAAGATCGGCGTCGCCGAGCAAGACATGGTCCAGGCCGTCGCCACCGCGTATCGCCAGGATGCCGGTCGGGCGCGGGAACACCAGGTCGTGGATCGAGCTACCGCTCAAGCGCAGCCGGCCATCGGACTCGGTGCCGAGTTGCACCTCGTCATTGCCCGCACCCAGGTCCAGCACCAGGTTGATCATCGCCTTGTTCAGGGTCAGCACATCGCCGTTGCCGCTGAGCGCGCTGTTCTGGCCTGCGCCGGTTCCGGCACTGCTCAGATCGATGCGAGTCGAGTAAGGGGCAAAGCTGGCGATGTCGTAGGCGCTCTGCACCTTGCCGACGGCGACCGCAATGTTGTCGACCGCCAAGGGCTGGGTGTCGTCGGGACGGTTCTGCTGCAGTATCGGCTCGGCCGACAACAAGACCCGGTCTTCCAGTCGTTCGACGACGGTGCGCTTGCGCAGAAAAGGCGGGCGCAGAGCCTCGAACATCTTTGAGGCCTTCAGGCCTCTGAATTTCGGGTTCTTCGTCACGTCGAGGCTCCGGCTACCCATGAGGTGCGATGCAGCGCATGGCGCGGCACCTCGGTGCAGGCTGACAAGGCCTGGTGCGCGTCGTCGCGATCAGCGGCGGCGTACAAGGTGAAAAACGGCAGCCCTTCCGATCCTGTGCCGGCGGCCAGCCAGCCGATCTCGCGTGACCCGATGACATCTAGTACGGCCTGAACGTCGCCGTCGCTTAGGCCCCAGGCAGCGGCCAGTCGCGTGACGCCTGAGCGCAAGTCCGCTGCGCGCAGCGGGCTGTCGTAGAACGTGGCCGTCCAGGACGCGCGCGGCGAGCCGGCTTCGCTGACAGCGAGCAACAGCGCGGGCCGCTGGCCTGGCTTCTGGCCTTGTGTCCACTGCAGGGCTTGTGCCAACAGGGCGCAGGCCGAGGCTTGGGTCAACCCACCGGCCTCACGGCCGGCGGCTTGCATCAACAGCGATCGGGCCTGGTCATGGTCCCCGGGCCAGCGGTAATGCGTCAAGCGAGCTGGCGGCGCGCTGTCAGCGCACGCGGTCTGCGGGATCGGCCACTTGTAGCCGATCAGGTGCAGAGGGGTTGCGGCGCGCTGGTTCACTGGAAACTCCAGATAAGCCTTGCTCACGGTTTGCTGCGCGCCTTGCTCGACAGCCAGCAGCACCTGGCTGCTGGATGCCAGGCGCAGCCCGAAATCCGCAGCCGCTCCCGACGGCATGCCCAGGCGATGCGGCAACTCGTGCAAACGCTTGGCCGCGACCCCGACCGGTGAAAAACCCAGCAGCCATCGGCCGGTCTCCAGGCCTCTGGGGCTGAATTTGCAGGAGACCTCCCAGCCGGTGATCGACAGCCCGGCGCTCGCGTCGAGCATCGCGCGTGTCTGCCGGTACAGGCCTTGCGAGGCCTTTGGCCAGGGCCAGGGCTTCATGCGAAGGCCTCCTCGGTGCGCAGCGCGACAGCGGCGGGCCGACCGAAAGCGGCCAACGAGACCTGGTGGGCATACAGCGCGCGCAGCCAACCATGCTCGCGCAGCACGCAGAGCTCGGCGTCGCCGAGCCGGTGCAGGTCGGCTTCGTCGACTTGGTAGAAATGGCCGCCGGCGGTGCCGTGCGCCTGACCTGCCAGCGGCGTGAACAGCTTGAAGTGCGCCAGCGCGCGGCACAGCTTGTCGGTTTGCAGCCGCAATTGGTTCAGCGTGGACAGCGCGGCCATCACTTGCGCCAGCGCCTCAGACGGTTTGCCGTCGCGGTCGAACAGCGGCGCGCCCTGTTCGGACGAGAGCAAGTCGCTGGTCGTGTCGACGCAGACGCTTGGCTCGGATGCTCCGGCCTGCGCCGCCAGCGCAAACGGGTGGCAGCGCAGCGCCATCGGCACATAGGCGCGGGTCCAGCGACCATCGGCGCCGACGCATCCATCGGCCGAGCCCGCGTGCGCCAGCAAGGCCACGGGTCGGTACTTGCCGTCGAGGTCGCGCACAAAGACCAAGGGGTACAGGCTGGCTGCGGGCTCGAACTCAGAGAGCACCAGGTCGGCGCTGCGCAGTCGGCGCGCAAAGCCATAGCCTTGGTGGCCCAGCACCTTGAGCCGCTGATGGCTGTGGGCGTTGAGCACGGCGTAGCGAGGGGCTGGCGCGCGATCAGCCATGGCCGGCCTCCTCGAACGGCAGGGCGTTCTCCATCCAGCTGTCGTTTTGCAGCACCGACCATCGGCGCGCGAAGGCATCGGCCTCGGCACGCCGCTGCGCGAGGTGCAGGCATTGGCGAACGACCGGCCGGCCCAGCCAAGGCAGGTGTTGCTCCAGCAACAGCACCAGGCGCAGGCTCAGCGCTGAAAAATAGCGCAGCAGCAAAGGATCTTGCAAGG
>CALQBT020000048.1 GCA_943328885.2 Bordetella parapertussis
CAAAGCACCGCAAAAGGTATCGCCCGCAGCCGTGGTGTCGAGCGGCTCGACCGCAAAGCCCGGCTGCAGCAGCATCGCAGCGCCTGCGCGCGCCACGCAGCCCAGCGCACCCAGGGTCACGATGACTGTTGGCACCGCCACGCGCGCCAGTCTTGCGGCGAGGTCGTCGCATCCGTCGGCGCCGGGATCGCCCGCGACCACGCCAAGCTCGGCTTGGTTGACGATCAGCAGGTCGATGTTGGCTAGCAATGCCGGCGGCAAGGTCTGGGCCGGCGCAGCATTGAGCACCACCTGGACGCCGGCCGTGCGGGCCTGGCGGGCGAAAGCGGCCACCGTGGCGAGCGGGGTTTCCAGCTGCAGCAGCAGGTGGCTGACCCCGTCCAGACTTGGCAAATCCTCGGCGCGCAGCGTCGCGTTGGCGCCCGGGGCGACGATGATGGCGTTCTCGGCATCGTCTGCGAGGCCGATGAAGGCCGTCCCGGTCGGCTCGCTGACGGATCGCACGACCTGCAGCACGACACCGGCTTCGCGCAGCGAGGCTTCGACCGGTGCGGCATAGGCATCAGAACCCAAGGCCAGCAGCATGCGGGTGTCGGCGCCACCGGCACGGGCGCAGGCCATCGCCTGGTTCGCGCCCTTGCCGCCTGGAAAGGTCTGCATCGAGCGCCCCAGCACCGTCTCGCCAGGCGCCGGAATGTGCTGCACCCGCAGTACGAAATCGAGGTTGGCCGAACCGGCCACCAGAATGGTCATCGCGGGCGGTCGATCATGCAGCAGGGGGCAGCGGACCCGCCAAGGCGGTCATCCCCCCAGCGCCTTGTACAGCGCCACGCGGTTGGCCAACTCGGCCAAGCGCACCTGCACCACGGACTGCTCGGCGGCCCACAGCGCGCGCTGCGCGTCCAGGCGCTCGAGCGTGCTGGCCGCGCCCTGGGCGGCTTTGAGCTCGGTCAGGCGCGCGGTGTCGCGGGCTGCGTCACGTTGCTCGCGCTGCGCCGCCAACTGGTCGCGCCAGGTCGCCAAGCCGGCCAAGGCATCGGCGGTGTCGCGGAATGCCGATTGGATCGCGCGCTCGTACTGGGCCTGGGCGACGAGCTGCGCGGCTTCGGCCGCTGCAACATTGGCCTGGCGACGGCCAGCATCGAAGACCGTCAGCAGCGCGTTGGCCGCCAAGGCGTAGACAAAGGTGCCGCCCTGCAGCAGGCCCGAGAGCTGGCTCGACGCTTGGCCGGCCTGCCCCGTCAGGCTGATCGTCGGCCAGAAAGCCGCCCTGGCCGCCGCGATGTTGGCCTGCGCGGCGCGCATCGTCTGCTCGGCAGCGATCACGTCGGGCCGGCGCAGCAGCACCGCCGACGACAAGCCTACCGGCACCTCGGCAAGCCAGGTCTCGTCGGCCAGCGCCGGGCTGACCGACGCCGTGCGCGCCGGCAAGGGCTGGCCCAGCAGCAGCGCCAGCGCATTGCCGTCCTGCGCCTGCTGGCGCGTGAGTTGGGCCAGCACGGCCCGGGCCTGGGCCGCCAAGGTCAGCTGGGCTTGCAGCTCGAGCTGCGACGCCGCACCCACCGATTCGCGCAACCGCGTCAGCGCCAGCGTCTGCTCGCGACTGGTCAGCGACTGCCGCGCCAGTGCCAGCAGTTCTTCGTCGGCCTGCAAGCTCAGACCGGCCTGCACCACCGCGGCGACCACACTGAGCGCCACCGCCTGGCGTCCAGCCTCGGTCGACAGCAGCTGGGCCCGCGCGGCATCGCTCAGGCTGGCCAGGCGACCGTAGAGATCGACCTCCCAGGTGCTGACTTGCAGCCCGGCGCTCAGGCCGGTGGCCTCGACGCCCTTGAAATTGGGCGCACGGCCGGCGTTGAGCCCGACCCCCAGCGTGGGCAGTCGGTTGGCATCGACCAGCCCAAGCTGGGCCTGGGCCCGCTGCACGTTGAGCAGTGCCACGCGCAGGTCGCGGTTGTGCTGCAGCGCCAGCTCGACCCATTGCTGCAGACGCGGCTCGCGCAACCAGTCGCGCCAGGCCAGGCTCGGCGCGTCGGCCGCAGCGAGCGCGCCCACCGGCAGCTGTGCGGCGACCGCGGCTTGCTGCAGAACTTCCGCTGCCCGCAGCGGCGCTTGAGGGCCGGTGCCGGCACATCCGGACAAGGCGGCACTGACCGCCAGCGCGATCCAGGCGCAGGGGCTGAGCCGCCGAAATTCGCGATGCATCGTCGCCATCATGGCTTGTCTCCTGGCAGCGCTTGCGCAAGCGGCGGTCTGGGCGTCGAGATCGACGTGCCGTGCGGCGCCACATGCGTGACCGGGAAGATTCGTCGCACCACGACATAGAACACCGGCACGAAGAACACCGCGAGCACGGTGGCGGTGATCATGCCGCCCATCACGCCAGTGCCGATCGCGCGCTGGCTGGCCGAGCCCGCGCCGGTCGACAGCACCAGCGGCAGCACACCCAGGATGAAGGCCAGCGAGGTCATGACGATAGGCCGAAACCGCAGGTGGCAAGCGGTGAGTGCGGCTTCGATCAAGCCCAGCCCCTCGGCCTGCAAGTCCTTGGCAAATTCGATGATCAGGATCGCGTTCTTGGCCGACAGCCCGATCACCGTGATCAGCCCGACCTTGAAGTACACATCGTTGGGCATGTCTCGCAACCAGACCCCGGACAGCGCGCCCAGCACGCCCAGCGGCACCACCAGCAACACCGACAGCGGGATGGCCCAGCTCTCGTAGAGCGCGGCCAGACACAGGAACACCGCAAGCATCGAGAAAGCCAGCAGGATGCCAGCCTGCGCGCCCGAGAGCTTCTCCTCGCGCGACTGGCCGGTCCACTCGAAGCCAAAACCCGGCGGTAACTTGGCCGCCAACGCCTCCATCTCGGCCATCGCCTGCCCGGTGGACCGCCCCGGCGCGGCATCGCCTGCCAGTCGCATCGCCGGGTAGCCGTTGAAGCGAACCGTCTGCATCGGGCCGTTGATCCAGCGCGTGCGGGCAAACGCCGACAGCGGTACCAGCTTGCCACCGGCACCCGGCACCTGCAGCTTGAGCAAGTCCTCGGGCACCATGCGCGAGGGTGCGTCGGCCATCACGATGACCCGCTGCAGCCTGCCATTGCTCGGGAAGTCGTTGACATAGGACGAGCCGATCGCCGTCGAAAGCAGCGCATTGATCGCCTCGAAGCTCACCCCCTGGGCATAAGCCCGTTCGCGGTCGATGTCGAGCTGCAGCTGCGGCGCGTCCTCCAGCCCATCGGGCCTGACCCCCGCCAGCAGTTTGCTCTGCCGCGCCATGCCCAGCAGCTGGTTGCGCGCGGCCAGCAGCGCGTCGTGTCCATTGCCACCGCGGTCTTGCAGTCGAAAGTTGAAACCAGTGGCGGTGCCGAGTTCGGGAATCGGCGGTGGACTCAAGGGGAAGATGAAAGCGTCGCGTATGCCCTGGAAGGCGCCGAAAGCACGACCCGCCAGCGCCTGCGCCGAATGCGCCTTGCCCACACGCTCGCTCCAATCCTTCAGCGGCACGAACACCAGACCCGAATTTTGGCCCTGCCCCGAGAAGCTGAAGCCCAGCACCGCGACCACCTGGTCGACCTCGGGCTGCTTCATGAAAAAGCCCTCAACCTGCTGGATCACCGCGGCGGTGCGCGTGGTGGTCGCGCCGGGCGGCAACTGCACGTTGACGATCAAATAGCCCTGGTCCTCGTTGGGCAGGAAAGAGGTCGGCAAGCGGCCATACATCGACGCCACCGCGACGATCACCACACCGAAAGCCAGCATCCAGCGCCCGGCCCGCGGCAGGATGCGCGCCACCGTGGCCTCGTAACCCCGGGTGGTGCGCTTGAAACCGCGGTTGAACAGGCCGAAAAAGCCGCGCCGCTGTTGGTGGGCGCTGATCGGCTTGAGGAAAGTCGCGCACAGCGCGGGCGTGAGCGTCAGCGCCAGAAAGGCCGAGAACAGGATCGCCGAGACCATCGACAGCGAGAACTGGCGGTAGATGCTGCCCACCGCGCCCGAGAAGAAGGCCATCGGCACGAACACGCTGACCAGCACCACGGTGATGCCGATCACCGCGCCGGTGATCTGGCCCATCGCTTTGCGGGTGGCCTCGCGCGGGCCCAGGCCTTCTTCGGCCATCAGGCGCTCGACGTTCTCGACCACGACGATCGCGTCGTCGACCAAGATGCCGATCGCCAGCACCATGCCGAACAAGGTGAGCACGTTGATCGAATAACCCAGTGCCATCAGCATGCCGAAAGTGCCCAGCAGCGCCACCGGCACGACGATCGTGGGGATCAGCGTGTAGCGCAGGTTCTGCAAAAAAACCAGCATCACCAGGAACACCAGCGCGACCGCCTCGGCCAGGGTCTCGACCACCCGCAGGATCGAGATCCGGACGAACTTCGAGGTGTCGTAGGGCACACGGTATTCCATGCCGGGCGGGAAATAGACCTTCAGCTGCTCCAGCCTCGCCTTGATCGCATCGGCGGTGGCGAGCGCGTTGCCCGTGGGCGAGAGCTGCACGCCCACGCCGGCGCTGGGCTGGCCGTTCAGGCGCGAGAAATTGCCATAGCCCTGGCCGCCCATCTCGATGCGTGCGACGTCGCGCAGCCGCACCGAGCTGCCGTCGGCGTTGGCGCGCAACACCACGGCGCCAAACTCCGCCACGCTGGCCATCTGGCCGTTGACGACGACGGTCGCGCTCATGGTCTGACCGGCAGCACTGGGTTGGTCCCCCAGGTTGCCGGCCGAGACCTGGGCGTTCTGGCCACGGATCGCGCTCGTCACATCGGCCGGCGACAGCCCGAAAGCCACCAGCTTGGCCGGGTCGAGCCAGATCCGCATCGCCCGCTCGGTGCCGAACAGCTGGGCCTGGCCGACGCCGGGAACGCGTTGCAGCTCGGGCAGGATGTAGCGCGCGGCGTAATCGCCGAGCGAGATCTGGTCGTCGGCCGGGTTGCTCGACGTCAGCGAGACGAAGAGCAGGAAGTTCGATCTCGCCTTGTCGATTCGAACGCCTTGCTGCACGACGGCGGCGGGCAGCCGCGGTGTTGCTCGCGACAGCCGGTTCTGCACCTCGACCTGGGCCAGGCTGACATCGGTGCCGGTCTCGAAGGTCGCGGTGATCGTCCCGGCGCCGTTGGCCTGGGCGATCGACTCCATGTAGATCATGCCCGGCGCGCCGTTGAGTTCCTGCTCGATCACCGACAGCACGCTGGCCTCGAGCACGCGGGCTGATGCACCGGGGTAGGCCGCGGTGATGACGACAGCCGGCGGCGCCACCGTGGGGTACTGCGCCACTGGCAGCTTGGTGATGGCCACCGCGCCGAGGCCGGCGATGAACAGCGCGATCACCCAGGCGAAGATGGGGCGATCGATGAAGAATCCGGAGAGCATGGTGGTGGTCCCGGATCAGCGGCTGGCGGCGGATGAGGCGGCGGCCGCTGAGGAGGCCGGCGCACCGGCCGGTCGGCCCAGCGGCGTCCAGGGCAGCGGATTGACCGGCGTACCCGGCGGCGCCATCGCCAGTTTCTGGAAGCCGTCGACCACCACCTTCTCGCCCGCCTGCAGGCCGCCCAGCACGACCCAGTCCGTTCCCTGGCTCGCGCCGATGCTGATCTTGCGCGGCACCGGCTTGTTGTCAGCCCCCAGCACGAGCACGCTGTCGCCCAGCGGACCGCGCGTGACCGCTTGCTGCGGCAAGCGGATCGCATGCTGGCTGGTGGCTTGCACCAACCTGACCTTGACGAACAGGCCGGGCAGCAACGCGTCCCTGGGGTTGGGCAGTTCGGCGCGCAGGCTGACCTGACCGGTGGCGGCGTCCACGGTCGGATCGCTGAACAGCAACCTGGCCGGCAGCGGGTAGACGCTGCCGTCGTCGAGCAAGACCCGGATCTCGGCCGCCGCGCCCGCGCGCTTGAGCTGGCCGGTGTCGAAGGCCTTGCGCAAACGCAGCGCGTCTGACGCCGACTGGGTGAAGTTGAGATAGAGCGGATGGGTCTGCTGGATCACCGCCAGCTGGGTCGCCTCGCCCTGGCCCACCAGCGCACCTTCGGTCACCAGCGAACGGCCGATGCGGCCATCGATGGGGGCCTTGATCGACGCGTAATCGAGGTTGATGCGGGCCGTGAGCAATGCCGCGCGCGCGGTGGCGGCGTCGGCCTGGGTCTGCTTGAGCGTGGTCTGGGTCTGCAGCCATTCCTGCGCGCTGATCGCGCGGGCCTCGGCCAGCGGCTGGTTGCGCTGCAACTGGGCCTCGGCCTGGGCCACGGCGGCATCGGCACGCGCTGCCGCAGCCTCGGCGCCGGCCAGCGCGGCCCGGTAAGCGGCGTCATCGAGCTGGTACAGCGGCTGGCCGGCACGCACCAGCGAACCTTCGGTGAACAGCCGCTGCGCCACGATGCCAGGCACTCGTGCCCGCACTTGGGCGACCCGCCAGGGCTCGAGTCGACCCGGCAGCTCGGTGCTCAGCGCCACGTCGCCAGGCTGCACGGTGACCACCCCGACGCTGGGCGGCGGCATGCCACCGCCGGGCGGACCTTTGGGCGGCTCAGCCTGACCACAAGCGGCCAGCGCCAGCAGCACGGACAAGGCGAGCGAGACCCGCAGCGCAAGACGATGGGCATCAAGAGGCAGGGGCATGGAAGGTTCGTCGAGTGAGTGGCGGTCAGCCTGAGAACAAGCTGTGCGATTCGAGAAGGGCGCGAAATCAGCCAGATGTTGTCACATCGACAGGTCCAGACCCTTCGCGCAGTTGCAGCAGCCCCACAGACAGGCACCTCGCACGCGCTGCGCATGGCTTGAGCTCCGGCGCGATCGCGTCGGCTTGACGCAGGTCGCTTGCACCTGACCCAGCGCTCGCCTAGGCTGGGACAAGCTGCGGGCCGCCTGCGCGGCCAGCCAAAACCTCGAAGGAGACCTGTCCATGCCCAGCCCGACCCTCCACGGTGCCATCTCGGTCAACGACATCCGCAGCTTCGCGCTGGTCGGTGCGGCAAGCGCCGGCAAGACCTGTCTGGCAGAAGCGCTGCTGCTGGCCTCGGGCGCGATCAGCAGCGCCGGCAGCCTGGAGCGCGGCAGCACGGTGAGCGACTTCGACCCGCTCGAGCGCCGCTTGCAGCATTCACTGAACGCCGCGGTGATGCACACTGAATGGCAGGGCCGCCGAATCCACTTCATCGACACCCCGGGTGCGGCCGATTTGCTGGGCCAGAGCCTGCCCGCGCTGGCGGCGGTCGACACCGCGGCGCTGGTGATCGACGCGGTCAAGGGCATCGAACCGATGACACGCCGGATGATGAGGCTGGCTGCCGAGCGCGGCCTGGACCAGCTGCTGATCGTCAACAAGATCGATGTCCCGGGGCTTGACCTGGGGGCGCTGCTGACGCAGATCCAGGCCGAATTCGGCCGCCGATGCCTGCCGCTGAACCTGCCGCTGACCGAGGCCGGCCGCACCGGGGTCGTCGACTGCTTCTATCAGCGCCACGGCCACAGCGACTTCGGCCCGGTCGAGGCCGCGCACCGCGCCTTGGTCGAGCAAGTCGTCGAGGTCGACGCGCGATTCGTCGAGCGCTACCTCGAGGACGGCGATGTCGACGCCGCCGCGCTGCATGCGCCGCTCGAGCAAGCGCTGCGCGAGGGCCACCTGATCCCGGTCTGCTTCGTCTCGGCGCAAAGCGGCGCCGGCGTGGCCGAATTGCTCGACGTGATCGCCCATTTGCTGCCCAACCCCGGCGAGTGCAACCCACCCAGCTTCCTGAAAGGCGAGGGCGACGCGGCGACACCGATCCAGTCGCTGCCCGACCCCGCGCGCCATGTGCTAGCCCATGTCTTCAAGCTCAGCGCCGACCCTTATGTCGGCAAACTCGGCGTGCTACGCGTGCACCAAGGCACGGTCAGCGCCGGCTGCCAGCTCTATGTCGGCGACGGCCGCAAGCCGATCAGGGTCGCTCACTTGTACCGGCTGCAGGGCAAATCGCAGCTCGAGGTGACGCAGGCCTTGCCAGGCGAGCTGTGCGCCATCGCCAAGGTCGACGAGCTGCATTTCGACGCGGTGCTGCACGACGCTGCCGAGGACGACCACCTCCACCTCAAACCGCTGCCGTTTCCCACCCCGGTGCACGGTCTGGCGATCACGCCGCGTCGACGCGGCGACGAGCAAAGGCTGTGGGAGATCCTGACCAAGCTGGTCGATGAAGACCCCTGTTTGCGACTGGCGCACGAGCTCAACACCAACGAGACCGTCGTCTACGGCCTGGGCGAGTTGCATCTGCGCCTGCTGCTGGAGCGGCTGCGCGACGTGCAGCGCTTCGAGGTCGAGACCCACCCGCCGCGCATCGCTTACCGCGAAACCATCACCGCTGCGGCCCAAGGCCATTACCGGCACAAGAAGCAAAGCGGCGGTGCCGGCCAGTTTGGCGAGGTCTGGCTGCGGGTCGATCCGCTGCCGCGTTCCCACGGCGCCAGCGTCGCCTTCGAATTCGTCGACGCGATCAAGGGCGGCACGATTCCCGGCGCCTACATCCCGGCGGTCGAAAAAGGCGTTCGCGAAGCGATGGCGGCTGGCGCGATCTCGGGCCACCCGGTCGTCGACCTGCGCGTGACCTTGTTCGACGGCAAGCACCACAGCGTCGACAGCAAGGAAATTGCGTTCGTGACCGCCGGCCGCAAAGCCTTTTTGGCAGCGGTCCGGGAGGCCCGCCCCATCGTTCTCGAACCCATCGTCGATGTCGAGGTCGACGTGCCCGAGGCCGCGATAGGCGACATCACCGGTGACCTGGCCTCGCACCGAGGCCGGGTCGCAGGCAGCGAGCAGGCCGCCGCGGGCCAGATGCTGATCCGAGCCCAGGTGCCGTTGTCAGAACTGGCCGGCTACCAGACCCGGCTCAACGCGATGACCCGCGGCGAAGGTCGCTACACGCTGGCGCTGGCGCATTACGAAGCGGTGCCGCCCGCGCTGCAGCAGCAACTGATGGCAGGCTACACGGTACGCGACGAGGCTTGATCATCGGCCCGGCTGGCGCCGCTCAAGCCGGCACCTCGACAGCCGATATGCAGCCCATATTCCGACCACAAGAGTTGACCCATGAGCAGGGCCCCCGACCTACCCGAACCCGCAGGCTTCATCAGCCTGGCGCCGCCCGATGTGGCCAGCTGGGCCACGGCCTTCGAACGGCGCGACATCCCGGTGCTGGCGACCACCATCCAGGCGCTGGACGGTCTGCGCGCCAACGAGGACGCGGTCGATGCCCATTCGCTGGCCGACACGCTGGCGGCCGACCCACTGATGACGCTCAAGCTGCTGCGCCATGTCGCCACGCTGCGCGGCGAGCGCGAGCGCTCCGACCCCGAAACTGCCACCGAAGCGCTGGTGATGCTGGGGATCACGCCATTCTTCCGCGATTTCGCCCACCTCAGCGCGGTCGAACAGCGCCTGGCCGGGCAGACCGCCGCCCAGGCCGGGCTGAACCGGGTGCTGCGACGCGCCCACCGCGCAGCCCGCTTTGCGCTGGGATTTGCGGTGCACCGGCAGGACCACGACGCCGCGCTGATCCACGAAGCCGCTCTGCTGCACGGCTTCGCCGAAATGCTGTTGTGGCTGCATGCGCCGTCACTGGCGTTGGCAGTGCTCATGCGCCAGCGCGAGCAGCCCGGATTGCGGTCGCGCGCCGCACAGCGCGAGCTGTTGCACATCGAGCTCGGCGAGCTGCAGCAAGCGCTGATGAAAACCTGGCGCCTGCCCGAACTGCTGGTGCGCATCAGCGATGGCCGCGACAGCCCGCTGACCCAGGTGCGCAACGTGCAGCTGGCGATCCGGCTGGCCCGCCACAGCGAACAGGGCTGGGACAACCCGGCATTGCCCGACGATGTGGCGGCCATCGCCGAACTGCTCAATCTCGCGCCGGAGCCGACGCTGCACCTGCTGCACAGCCTGAGCCTGTAACCCAGCAATTCAGCGCATGCGGACGTTTCGTGGTACCGCGCCGACCCGGCGCAACACCTCGTTCAACACCGCCGGATCGAACACCATCTGCACATGCGCCACGCCGTCGAGGTGGCGGTTGTCGGCACCTTCGAGCATCGCCGAACTGGCCGGCATCACCACGTTGTCGGCATGGCTGTAGAAACAGGTGAAACGCGCAAGGCGCTGCGGCGCCTCGCTCGCCGCCAGCGCCGCCAGCCAGCTGCTGCCGCGCCGCATCTGGCGCGCGTTGGCGCCGGCCCCGAAACGCGCAAGCCAGGTGCCCTGGTGCGGCGTGCCTATCGTCACGACGCCGAGCACGCGCGCATCGGCAGCTTGGCTGTCCGCCTGCGCCGCCAGCCAGGCCCGCGCGACCAAACCGCCCATGCTGTGCCCCACCAGCAGCGGCGTCCGGCCGCTGCGTCGCGTCAGTTCGAGCACCGCCGCGTCGACCGCCGGCAAGCAGCGGTCGATGCTGCCGAATGCCGGCTCAAGCGTCAGCGCGGTGCAGGGCACACCGAGTTCGCGCAGCCGCCGCAGCCAGGGCGTCCACAGGCCTCGGTTGCAGCCATAACCGTGCAACAGCAGCACGCCAACGCGGCCAGGCTGGCCCGGCACATCACGCTCCCGGTTTGCAGCGAAAGGCTGACGCCAGCCAAACACCCGCCAAGCAGTGATCACCTCGCCG
>CALQBT020000049.1 GCA_943328885.2 Bordetella parapertussis
AAGGTGCACCGGCAGCAGCGCCCGGGTGCGCGGCGTGATCGCGGCCTCGATGCGCGCCGGGTCGATGTTGAAGCTGTCGGGGTCGGGCTCGACTGGCACCGGCGTCGCACCGACATGGGTGACCGCGAGCCAGCTGGCGATGTAGGTGTTGGACGGCACGATCACCTCGTCACCAGGCCCGATGCCCCAGGCGCGCAGCACCAGGCTCAGCGCTTCGAGCCCATTGGCCACGCCCACACAGTGCGGCGCGCCGCAGTGCTCAGCGTAGTCGCGCTCGAACTGCACCAGTTCGGGGCCGAGCACGAACCAGCCCGAATCGAGCACGCGCTCGAAAGCAGCCAGCAGTTCGGCGCGATGCGCGAGGTTGATCGCGCGGAGGTCGAGGAACGGAATCATCTTGCCCCTCTTCAATCGCTCAAGGCTTCGCAGCGCGGTGCCGGACCGCACGACCTGGCCGGGTTGCCGACCCACAGCTCGCCGGCCGGCACGTTGCGCGTGACCACGCTGCCGGCGCCGACCATCGCGCCCTCACCGATCTCCAGCCCGCACAACACCGTCGCATTGGCGCCTATCGACGCGCCGCGGCGCAACCAAGTCGGCGTGAAAGCGCTCGGCGGGCGCTTGGACCGCGGGTAGCGGTCGTTGCTGAAACTCGCGTTGGGTCCGATGAAGACATCGTCCTCGACCCGCAGGCCATTCCACAGCTGAACGCCTGACTTCAAGGTGACGCGGTCGCCGATGACCACGTCGTTCTCGATCAGGCATTGGGCATTGACATTGCAGTCGCGGCCGATGCGCGCGCCGGGCAACACGACACAGAACTGCCAGACCCGACTGCCAGCGCCGATCTGCGCCGTCTGCACATCGGCCAGCGGGTGGACGAAGGCCTCGGCGCTCATGCGGCGGCCCCGATGCATTCGGCCAGGAACTCGTCGTACTCGCGGATGTAATCGGCCGGGTCGTAGCGGTGCGACGCGAAAACCAGCAGCATCGCGTCGGCGCTGTACTGGTACTGAACGCCCCAGGTCATCGGCGGCAGGTACAGGCCGCGGTGCGGCGCGTCGAGCACCACCTCGGTTTTGCGCTGGCCATCGTCGGCCACCACCGCACAGCTGCCTTGCAAGCAGATCAGGAACTGCTGGCATTGGCGGTGCGCATGTTCGCCGCGAACCTCGCGGCTGGGCACGCCGTAGACCAGAAAGTAGCGTTGCGGCTCAAACGGGATCTGGCTGCTGAACTCGCCCACCGTCAGGCTGCCGCGCAGGTCAGGGATCACCGGAAACTGGTGCAGCGTGACGCCGCGCACCGGCGTGCGTGTCAACCCAGCCGCGCGTGGCGGCGTCGGGACTGCAGATTCGGTGCCTCGCAGTGCATCTACATAACCCACAATAGACGCTGGATTTCCGCCGACGATAGCCCCCGCCGGCACCGACCGCGTGACCACCGCACCGGGCTGCACGACCGAGCCCGCTGCCAACGTGATGCCGGCGTAGACGGTGGCGTTGGCACCGATGCGAACGCCGCGCCTGACGCAGGTCGGCGCGCCGTCGATGAAGGCAACGTTGGGTCCTATCTGGCAGCCCGCGCCGAGCACGACGCCGGCGGGAACATAGGCCCCGCTGCGCACGACCACGTCGGGTGGCAATTCGACCGTCGGATCGATGTGTGCCAGCGGATCGACCTGGGGCGGCATCGCCAGTGGCGTGACCGCAGGACGTACCAACGCAGGCACCAGAGGGCGCAACACAGGTCTGGCAGGACTGGCGATTGCGGGCATGGCGTCTCGATTCGGAAAAGGTTCTTGAAAAGCGGATCGGGTGGGCTGTAACGTTCAACGCAACCAGGCCGTCAGACCGGGGCCCAGCGAGCCCAGCGTCGCGTTCATCTGCTGGCCGTCGTGCAGCGCGTTGACGTACTGCACCCGCAGGTTGTAGTGGTCGCTCTCGGCGGCGATCACATCGAACAGCGAGCGCCGGCCCAGTTGCTGCCACTGCTGCAAGGTGAAATTTCGCAAGCGGTCGCTGTCGCGCAGCACCAGGGCAATCCGGCGCAGCCGGTCGAAGGCCGCGCCCGCTTGCTCGTGGCTCTCGACGATGCGCTGGCGCCGCAACTCGAGCTGCTCGGCGCGCTGCAGCGTCGCGGCCTCGGCACGCTGGCGCGCGGCCTGGGTCGAATGCACGAGCCCAGGGTTGAGCAGCGGTACGCTGACCGTCACGCCGGCGCTCAAGCCCGCGCTGCGTGGGCTGCCGCCACCGACCGCGAGCAAGCTGTTGGCACCGACATTCCAGCTCAGCTGGGGCCGGTTGCCAGCCTCGACAGCGCGGGCCATCTCGCCCAGCGCGGCCGCGTTGGCGTCGAGCTGCGCGATGTCGGCAGCGCGCTCGGCCGCCGCCAGCAACCCGGTCAGATCGGGCACGGTCAGCAGCACCCCACCCATGCCCTCGAAGCCCGGCAGCGCGTCGCCGGCAACCCGGCGCAGCCGCGCCTCGATCTGGCGCGCCTGAGACATCGATTGCTGCTGTTGCAGTTCGGCCTGCTGCTGCTGCTTGCGCACCTGCACCCACTCGCTGGCGCGGCCTTTGTCGGCCGACACGATCGTCTCGAGCGCCTCGACCAGACAAGCCATCTTGCGAACATGTTGACCCCAGATCACCGACTGCATCCTGAAGCGGCTGCGCTCGAGCGCCAGCGAGGTCGTCGACAGCGCGATCTGCTCCTGGGTCGACATCTGTCCGAGACGCGCCGCCTCGGCCTGCTGGCCACGCCAGTCGATCACGCGGTCGGCCCGGCCGCCGTCGAACAGCGTCTGCGTCAGCGTCACGCCCACACGCGCCTGGATCTGGGTGCCGTTGGGCTCGAGGTCGGTGCCGCGGCTCAGGCCCGGGCTGATCGAACCGATCAGTGCGGCCTGCGGGAGCTTGGCGGCGCGGGCTTCAGCAACATCTTGCTGCGCGGCCTGCGCCAACAAGCGGGCCGCGTCCAGTCCCTTGCTGCGCACCAGCGCGTCGTGCACCAGCGACTGCAGCAAGGCGCGCGGCTCGGGCGGCAAGGCGACAGGAGCTGCCGCAGCAGCCGCCACGTCGGGCTTGTCTTCGTCCACGCAGGCCGGGTGCGCCGGCCAGGACATCGCGCCCAACAGGCCGGCCGCCAGCCATCGCACGCCCAGACGCCTTGCGACGGCTGGATGGCGGCGAGCGGCAAGTCGGTTCATCATGGCAGGCGTGGCGAAGGGTCTGGAGAGCATGGTTTGATGACCCTCAGTAGACGCCGTCAGGCGCCATGTTGATCGCTTGAAACTCGCCAGGATTTGCCGCCTTCTCCAGGCTCAGCGCTCGGTGAAAGCCTCTTGCGCCTTCATCATCGGGCGCAGCAGGAAGCTCAGCACCGAGCGCCGACCGACACGGATCTCGGCCGTTCCCACCATCCCGGGCAAGACCTCCAGCGGCTTGCCGCCGGCCCGCAGCGCGCGCGGGTCGGCGCGCACCAGCGCGCGGTACCAGGTGGCGTCGGCGGCGCTGGCGCGCTCGGCGTCGCCGAGGGCATCCGGCCCCAGCGTCTCGACCTGGCCACGCAAGCTGCCGTAAACGGTGTAGTCATAGGCCGTGAGCTTGAGCTCGACGCGCTGACCCGGCTTGACGAAGCCGATGTCGGCCGGCTTGATGCGCAGCTCGACCAGTACCTGATCGCCCACTGGCACGATCTCCATCACCGCCGCGCCTGCGGCCACCACGCCACCCAGCGTGTTGCTGCGGATGTTCTTGACCAAACCACGTACCGGAGAGGTCAGCACGGTGCGTTTGAGAATGTCGTCGCGCACCACCTGCTGCTCGCCCAGCAGCGTCAGCTCGGTCTGCACCCGCACCAGCTCGGCGCTGGCGTCCTGGCGGAAGCGGTTGATGCGCTCCTGGGTCTGCTGAGTCAGGTCGTTGACCTGGCGTCGCAGCCGCATCACCTCGACATCGCTGACCAAGCCCTTGGCCGACATCGCCGCAGACAGCGCGAGCTCGCGCTCAAGCAGCTGCTGGTTGCGCCGGCTCGCCGACACCGCTTCGTTGAGTCCACGCTGGCGCGCTTGGTACGAATCGGCCTCGCCCTGCACCAGCGCCGGCAAAGCCCGCAGCTCGGCCGAGAACACCGGTGCGCGGCCGGTTGCCTCGGCGCTCAGCCGCGCCACCGCCGCCAACAGCGCCAGGCGCTTGAGCCGGCCTTCGTTTTGCTGCGCCTCGACCCGCGTCGGATCGAGCAAGGCCAACGCCTGGCCTGCGGCCACGGCCTGGCCCTCGCGCACCTTGAGCTCGCGCAGGATGCCGCCTTCCAGACTGGCGATCACCTGCTCGCGGCCCGCCGGCACGACGCGCGCATCGCTGCGGGTGACCATGTCGACCTCGGCCAGTGCAGCCCAGACCAGTGCACTGCCGATCGCCGCCAGCAACAGGTAGATCGCCCAGGTCGCCGCGCGGGCTGGCTCGACCTGCAGCGCGGCCTGGGTCGGGCTCAGGAACGCGAAATCGGCTCGCTGCAGCGCTGCGCCGTCGGGCTTGCTCATCGCAGCGTGGCCTCAAACCGCTGCACGGTGCTCGGCCGGCTGGGTGCTGGGGTGGCGGTGGACGTTGGCGGCGGCCGCGCTGCCAGGCGGCGCGGCCTCGGCCGCCGGCTTGGCACCCGACAGCGCGGCCAACACCTGGGCTCGCGCGCCGTCCATCACCACCCGGCCGGCGTCGACCACCACAATGCGCTGCACCAACTCGAGCACCGCCGGGCGGTGCGTCACCACCACCAGCGTGCAGTCGCCGCTGGCCTCGCGCAGCTGGCGCAGGAAAGCCAGCTCGCTCTGCGCGTCCATCGAGCTCGTGGGTTCGTCCATCAGCAGGATGCGTGGCCGGGTGATCAGGCTGCGCGTCAGCGCCACCAGCTGGCGCTGGCCGCCCGACAGCAGCACACCAGATTCCCCCACCGGCTGGTCCCAGCCCAGCGGGTGGCCCTCAGCCACCCGGGACAGCCCTGTCAGCGCAGCGACCGCCCCCAACTGCGCGGGGTCGGCGCTGGCCCGGCCCAACAGCACGTTGTCGCGCAGCGTGCCCTTGAACAGCCTCGAGTCCTGCGGCACATAGCCGACGCCGGCACGGAAGTCGCCCGGGTCGAGCTGGCGCAGGTCGACGCCGTCAACCTCAACCCGACCTTCGACCGGCCGGTACAAGCCGGCAATCAGACGCAGGATCGTCGACTTGCCGCTGCCGATGCGGCCCAGGATCGCCACCCGCTCGCCAGGCTCGAAGCGCAGGTTGACGCTGTGGATCACTTCGGGCGAAGCCTGCTGGCCGACCGCCGGATAAGCGAAGCTGACCTCGGCCAGTGCGATGCGCCCGCTGATCTCGCGCAGCGGCAGGTAGCTGCGACCGGGCTCGCGCTCAACGGGCTGGGCCATCACCCGGTCGAGCGCGCGCAGCGCAGCCATCGCGCCCTGGTAGCGGGTGGTCAGCATCACGACCGAGGCGAGCGGCGCGATCGCTCGCATCGCAAACATTACCCCGCCCATCAGCGCGCCGCCCGAGATCTGCTTGGCCTCGATCAGGTAGACGCCCCAGACCAGCATCACCAGCGTGATCAGCTGTTGCGCCACCGTCGACAAGTTCAGCGTCAGGCTGCTGAGCCGGCGGGCGCGAAGCTGGCTGTGCACCGCCACCGCGCTGGCCTGCTCGTAGTGGTGCAGGAAGCGCCCCTGCGCACCGGTCGCCTTGATGTCCTCGATGCCCTCGACCGCCTCGACCAGCAAGCCGTGTAAGTCCGCCTGCTGAGCGATGTTGGCGCGCATGGCGCGGCGCAGCGAACCCTGGATCAACCATGCGCCAAGCAAGATCAACGGCACCGCCAGCACCATCACCCAGCCCAGCGGACCACCGATCACGAAGGTCATCGCGATGAAGATCAGGATGAACGGCAGGTCGGAGACCGCCGACAAGGTGGCCGACGAGAAGAACTCGCGCACCAGTTCGATCTGGCCGACGGTATGGGCATAGGCGCCAGCCGACTCGGGGCGGCATTCCATGCGAACCGCCAGACTCTGGCGGAACAGCAGCGTGCCCACCAGCAGGTCGGCCTTCTTGCCTGCCAGGTCGATCAGGTAGGCGCGAAGCTGGCGCGCGCTGAGGTCGAAGACCAGCGCCAGCAAACCCGCGATCGCCAGCGCCCACAGCGTGACGAAAGCCTGGTGCGGGATGACCTTGTCGTAGATCACCGAGGTGACGGTGCCGGTGACCAGCATCAAGCTGTTGCTCAACAGCGCGGCCAGCAAGGCTGACCGGTAATACGGCACGAAGCGCCGCAGCGTGCCCCACAGCCAGTGTCGATCCGGGTCCAGCAGCGACTGAGTGGCGTTGGGATCCGAATCGGCGGGCTCGCTCGCCCGCCGCGTGGCGAGCAGCGCGAAGCCGCTGTACTCGGCCGCGAGCTCGGACTCGGCAGCGAGCAACTCCTGGGCTGGCGGGCCGGGCATCACCACGCTGCAAACCGCAGCGCCCGACGCCTCGGGCCGGCGCGATCGCAGGATGCAGGCCTCGCCCCGCTGCAGCAGCAAAATCACCGGCAGCAGCAAGCCGCTCAGGTCGCCGATCGATCGCTGCACCAGGCCCGCTTGGTAACCCGCCTCGCGCAAGGCCCGAACGGCCTGGTCCGGGCCGACCGCGCCAGCGATCTGCTGGCCTTCGAACAGCGACGCGGCCGATCGCTCGTCGCCGTGGTGGCGCGTCAGCCAGACCAGCGCCTGCGCCAACGCGTCATCGGACAAGCTGGCGGCGGCCGGCCCAGCAGCGCCGTCGCCAGGACCGGGTTCCTCAGCAGCAGACACGGCGGACCGACATGATGGGCGGTGGCGGCACAGCGAGTCGGGCGCGACGGATCAGCCGCGGTGCAGCAGGGCCAGGCGCTCGAACTCGGCCTCGATGTCGCGCACGATCTGCGGCAGGTCGAACAGCGGCGAGCTGCGGCCAGCCTGCGCGAGGTAGCGCTTGTACGAAGCCACCCGCGCCGGCTGCCGGCCCAACGTGATCGCGAGCCGCTCGTAATCGGCCAGCGAGTCGGTCGCCAGTTCGGGCAGGCCCACGGCCTGCAGCAAGCTGCCGGCCATGCTCGAGATGTAGCTGCGGCCCGAGCGTGTGACGATCGGCGTGCTCATCCACAGCGCGTCGCTGGCGGTGGTGCCGGCGTTGTAGGGAAAGGTGTCGAGCATCAGGTCGGCGCATCGAAACCGCGCCAGGTAATCCGGCGGCGCGACCCGCGGCGCGAAGATCAGGCGGTCGCGCGCCACGCCCTGGGCCTCGGCGCAGCGCAACATGTTCTCGCGCGCGGTGTCGTTGTCGGCCAGCAGCCACAGCACACTGCCCTCGACCTGGCCGAGGATGCGCATCCAGGCGCCGAACATCTCGGGCGTGAACTTGTAGTTGTTGTTGAACGAGCAGTAGACAAAGCGGTCCTCGGGCAGGCCGCAGCTGGCGCGGCTGGGCGTGGCGGCGACCTCGCGCTGGCGGTCGCTGACCTGGTAGCAATGCGGCAGCCGGATCGCGCGTTCGGTGCAGTAAGGATCGAGCTCGGGCGGCATCACATAGGCGTCGGCCAGCAGCCAATCGACACCCGGCAAGGCCGAGGTACCCGGCAGGCCGAGGTAGCTGACCTGCACCGGCGCGGCACGGTGGGCCAGGATCGCGGGCCGCGCGCCAGCGGTCAGCCCTTGCAGGTCGACCAGCACGTCGATGCCGGCCTCAGCGATCAGCCGCGCCGCGGTGCTGTCGTCGACGCCGCCCAGTCGCACCAGGTGATCAAGCGCAGCGCGCAAGCGGCGACGCTGCGGCTGTGCGCTCTCAGGGGTCCAGCAAAAACCCCAGACCTCGAATTTTTGCCGATCGTGCAACTCGAACAGCTCGGGCACCAGCAGGCCCACCGCGTGCAAGTGCAGGTCACCCGAGAGGTAGCCGATCCGGATCCTGCCGCGGCGCGGCGCCATCCCTCGGTACAGCGGCGCGGCCGCCAGCTTGGGCACGCGCTCCTGCACGAAGCGGGTGGCAGCCAACAGCTGTAGCGTCGGATCATCGCTGGCGCTCATCATCGCCAACAACGAGGTCCCCGTCAGCAGCTGGTTGGCCGTGAGCTCGCCGAAGGGTTGGTAGACCGGCCAAGCGCATTGCTTCTGCCGCAGGTGGACATGGTGCTGAACCACGCTGGGCTGGCAGGGGTCGAGCAGCAGGCTCTCGCGCAGCGCGGCCTCGGCCTCGGGATAGCGACGCAGCTTTTCCAGCAAGCGGCCGAGGTTGTTCCAGGCGTGGATCCGCAGCTCAACGGGCGCGTTGCGGGCCAGCACATCGCGCCACTGCGCCAAGGCTGGCTCGGGCTGGCCGGCGCGCTCGTGCAGATGGCCCAGGTTGAGCCTGGCATGGGCAAAGTCGGGCTGAAGTTCGACGGCGCGGCGGTACGCCGCTTCGGCCTCCTCATCGCGGCGCATCGCGCCCAGCAGCGTGCCCAGGTTGAACCAGGCCACATGGCGCAGCGCAGGCGAGCCCTCCGCGATCCAGCGCTGATAGAGCGCTGCCGCTGCAGCGTTGTCACCGGCTTGCTGCAGGCGCTGGGCTTGGTTCACCACATCGGTCAAGGACAGCGGGGCACAAGCAGGAGGGACAACAACACGGAGTGAGGGCATGGCAGGGCGATTTCGAGTGACGCGGATTTGCCCGCCATGCTAGGGATCGGTCACCGCGGCGAGCGCCTGAATTGAGGACCTCGAGTTGCCCAGTTCTTGCGGCGGCCCCGCGCACCAAGTGCCAAAGCCCGGCCCGACAGCATCAGAACCCCAGGCTGGCCAGCAAGTCGTCGACCTCGCCTTGATCCGCCACCACGTCGCTGCGGCCCTGCGGGTTGACCACCGGCCCGTTGAGCACGCCGGGGTCGACCTTCTCGCGCTGCCCGGGTGGCACCACCTGCACCAGCAGCTTGAGCAGGCTGTCTTCGAGCTCGTTGGCCAGCGTCACGACCTTGGCCACCACCTGACCGGTGAGGTCGTGAAAGTCCTGCGCCAGCATGATGTCGGTGAGGTGCTCGTCTATCGATCGAGTGCGGGCCTCGACTCCCTGGACAAAGTTGAACACTGCACCCGAGGCCACCGCCTTGACCGGGTCGGCCAGCAGTGCGGCGCCAAGCTGGCGCGTCTGTTCGGCAATCGCGGCATGCTCGGCCTTGGCTTGCTCGACCGAGTTCAGCACCTTTTCAGCCGCTGCGGCTGTCTTGCTAGCGATGTAGCTCAGCCGGCTGCGGGCGTCGGGGATGCCGTCGGCTGCGATCTGCAGCTTGGGCATCACGCCGAGCTGCTGCATCGTGTCGTGCAGCAAACGCGTGATCGCACCGAGCTGCTGAAACACTTCGGGCGATGCCTGCGCAGCCGGCTCTTGCAGCAAACAGGCCAAGTCTTCCATCTTCATCAAGAGCTCCGGTTGAGCGTTCAGGCGGTGGCGGCCAGCTTTTGCAAGATCTTGCTGACCTTGTCTTCCAGCGTCGCCTTGGTGAAGGGCTTGACGATGTAGCCGGCAGCGCCACTCTGCGCGGCCAGCACGATATCTTCCTTGCGCGCCTCGGCGGTGACCATCAGCACCGGGATGTGGCGCAGACCACCCTCGGCCTTGATCGCCTTGAGCAGCTCGAAGCCGTTCATGTTGGGCATGTTGATGTCGCTGACGACAAAGTCGTAGCGGTTGGCCTTGAGCAGTTGCAACGCCACCGCACCGTCCTCGGCCTCGTCCACGTTGAGGCAGCCCATTTCCTTGAGCAGGCCGCGCACGATCCGGCGCATCGTCGAAAAATCGTCGACGACCAGAAACTTGAGGTCGCAGGGGTGGCTCATGTCGTTCCTCTGGCAGGCTGTGAATTCGGCGCCATAGCGGCGGGGCTTGCTGGCTTATCGGCCTGCAGGCACAGGACTTGAAGCCTGCTTCGGGGGTTCGGGCAGAACCACTCCCGCCGCGGCCCCGGCATCGTCGGGCGACACCGCGTCGACCCGCTCGGCCGCGGGCCGGTAGAAACGTTCCTCGGCATCGCGGTTCATCACGATGATCGCGATGCGCCGGCTCTGGGGCTCATTGGGGTCCTGCCGGTTGAAGGGCTGACTGCTGGCCAGTCCGATGACGCGCAGCACCCGATCCTCGGTCAACCCGCCGGCGACCAGCTCGCGACGCGTCGCGTTGGCACGGTCGGCCGACAACTCCCAGTTGCTGTAGCCACGATCGCCGCCCGGAAAGGGCAGCGCGTCGGTGTGGCCTTCCAGCGTCAACCGGTTGGGCACCTCAGCCAACACGCCCCCGACCACGCGCAGCAACTCACGCAAACCCGGTTTGATCAGCGCACTGCCCGAGTCGAACATCGGACGTGCCAGCGCATCGACGATCTGGATCCTCAAACCGTCTCGGGTCATGTCCAACTTGACTTGAGACGCGTATTTCGAGAGCTTCGGATTGTTCCTGAATTCGACCTCGATCTGCTGGCTCAGCGTCTGCAACTGCGCCGCTTCGGCCGCGCGCTGCTCCTGGCGCAGCGCCAGCAGGTTG
>CALQBT020000050.1 GCA_943328885.2 Bordetella parapertussis
ATGCGCCGCTGGGCGACCGACACATAGGGTTTCCAGGATCCGTAGGACATCGTCAGTCTCCGAGGCCGGTCTTGATCACAGGCCTGACTGCGCGGCAGCGCTTCAAACGGACCTGTGTGCTTTCGAGCGCCATGTCAATCGTCCTGTGCCGCGTGGATGTCGAGTTTGACCAGGTCTAGCAGTTCGCGGTCGCTCAGTTCGGTCAGCTGTAGCTCGGCGCTGCCTTCGAGCAGGTCGGTCACCAGCTGCTGCTTTGATTCGATCATCTGGTCAATCCGCTCTTCGACCGTGCCCTGGCAGATGAACTTGTGCACCAGCACGTTGCGGCGCTGACCGATGCGGTAAGCCCGGTCGGTGGCCTGATTCTCGACCGCTGGGTTCCACCAGCGGTCGAAGTGGATCACATGCGAGGCTGCGGTGAGGTTCAGCCCGGCGCCGCCAGCCTTGAGCGAGAGCACGAAAAAAGGCATCAGCTCGTCGTCCTGGAATCGCTTGACCCGGTCGCGGCGTTGGGCGACTGGCGTGCCGCCGTGCAGCACCAGGCCTTCGCGGCCGAAGATCGATCCCAGAAAAGCGGCCAGCGGCTCGGTGGTCTCGCGGAATTGGGTGAAGACCAGCATTTTTTCCTGCTTGGCCGCGATCAGCTCGGTGAGCTCGCGCAGGCGGTCGAACTTGCCGCTGTCGGCCGCACCCCAAGCTGCATCGCCCAGCCACTGTGAGGGGTGGTTGCAGATCTGCTTGAATCGCATCAAGTACGACAGCACCAGGCCTTTGCGGGCGATGCCGTCTGCCTGCGCGAGCGCTTGTGCCAGTTCCTGGACCGCGCGTTGGTAGAGCGCTGCCTGGGCCGGGCTGAGGTGGCACCAGGTCTTGAGCTCGGTCTTGTCGGGCAGATCCGCGATCACCTGCCTGTCGGTCTTGAGCCGACGCAGGATGTAGGGCTGCACCAGCTTGCGCAGTGCGCCGAAATGCTGCTGCTCGGCCAGTCGCTTGGTGAAGGCGCTGAAATCCTTGCCCGACCCGAGCAGGCCAGGGTGGGTGAAGTCGAAGATCGACCACAGGTCGGACAGCCGGTTTTCCACCGGCGTGCCGGTCAGTGCGATGCGCGAATCGGCCTGCAGCAGCTTGACCTGTCGGGTCTGCCGGCTGCCCGGATTCTTGATCGCCTGGGCCTCGTCGAGCACGGCCAGGCGCCAGCGCATCGCGACCAGGGCTGGCTGGCGCAGCAGCGTGCCGTAGCTGGTGATGACCAGGTCGAATTCGGTCAGCTGCGTGGGCGTCAGCGCGCGCAGCGCTGGGGCCGGTAGCGTCGAAGGGTGGGCGATCAGCAGCCGCAAGCCCGGCGCAAAGCGCTCGGCCTCGGCCGCCCAGTTGGCCAGCAGCGAGGCCGGCGCGACCAGCAGGCTGGGGCGCGAGGCGCCGGCCTGCTCGCGCTTGAGCACCAGCAGCAGCGCGAGCACCTGGACCGTCTTGCCCAAGCCCATGTCGTCGGCCAAGCAGGCGCCCAGCCCAAGCCGGGTCAGCAGGTAGAGCCAGCGCAGGCCCGCTTGCTGGTAGGGCCGAAGGCTGGCCTTGAGCGCTGGGCCGGCGTCGACCTGGGCCAGGCCCTCGGGTTGGCGCAGGCCGCGCAAGGTGTCGGTCAGCCAGGGCCCGGCCTGGAACCGCAGCCAGTGGGCGGCGCTTGCGGCGTCGCCGTCGTCCGACCCGGCCTCGGCCATCAGCCGCATCGCCTGGGCGAACGGCAGGCCGTCCTGACCAGCCTCGCCAGCCAGGGCTTTGAGCCGGGCGAGCATCTTGTCCAGCTTCTTGCTGTCGACCTCGACCCAGCGACCACGGATCAGCTGCAAGCCGTCGCCCTGGGCCAGTAAGGCCTGGATGTCGGCCGCGCTCAGGCGTTCGCCGTCGACCATCACCTCGAGCTCGAAATCGAGCAGCGCGTCCAGTCCCAGCAGCGAGGGCGGCCTGGCGCCGACGCTGGCCTGAACCACAGGCCGAGCCGGCCGCCCGGCCGGCCATTGGCCAGGAGTTCTGACCTGGATGCCCGCGGCCGCCAGCGCGGGCAGGTCATTCAGCAAGCGCATCGCGTCGGCCGGCAGCCAGCGCATCGGATGGTAGATCTCGCCGGTGTCGACCATTTCGCGCAGCCAGGCGCAGGACTGGGCTGCGCGCTGCACGGGCAGCAACAGCGACAGCAGTTGGGCGCGGTGCGCGCCGTCCGAGAACTCGGCCAGTGCGCGCGACAGCGGCTGGTGCTGGGCCTTGCCCTGGGCCGACAGCCGCGTGGTGTAAGTGGCGAGAAACGCGAACGGCGCTTGCGGGTCCTTGCGGTTTTCCGCCAGGTTGAAATGCACCCGCCCGACCTGGTGCCAGGCCGCGTGACGCGTTGCCAGGTACTGGCCCAGCGCCAGGCCCGACGCCGCCAGTTCGCTGCGCAGCGTGGCGTCAAGGGCTTGCCACAGCGCAGCCAGCCGCTCGGCGCTGAGGTACTCGGCGCCGGTCATCGGTGGCGCGTCGGTCACCAACCGGTCAAGCGCTGCCGTGTCGGGCACGGCCACATCGATCGGCGCACCCTCGGGCGTGGCGCACAGCGCGGTGACATAACGCGCCGCCCAGTCGCGCCACCAGGCCAGCGCCGGGGGCAGCACGCTGCCGACCTCGGCCGCGCCGAGCTGCAGCAGGCCGGCGCCCGAACCCTTGGCGAAAGCGCCGGCCAGCCGCTCAGCCAGCCCGACCGTCAGCGCTGCTGCATCCGGGTCCATGACCAGCCTGAGCTGGCCTTGCGGACTGAGCGTGGGTGCGAGCGCGTTGGTGTCGACGATCCGCATGTGCAGCATTCTAAGATTGGCCCGATCGCAGGAACTGCTGGGTCTTGCCCAGGCCAGGCGTCGGCAAAACGATGCGCTGGGAGGCCTTGCGGGGCGATGCGAGAATACCGAGGATGAGCCGCGTCAGCATCCAGAGCGCCGATTTCGACCTCTCGGCCGAGGTCGCCGCGCTGCGTGCCGGCGACGGTGGGGTCGGCGCGGTCGCCAGTTTTGTCGGCACGGTGCGCGACCGCAACGCCGGCCAGCCCGGGGCGGTCAGCGCGATGGAGCTCGAGCATTACCCCGGCATGACCGAACGCGCGATCGAGGCGATGATTGACGAGGCTTTCCAGCGCTTCGACCTGCGCGGTGCGCGCGTGATCCATCGCGTCGGCCTGTTGCAGCCACTGGAGCAGATCGTGCTGGTGGCGGTGAGCTCGGCACACCGCGGTGAATCGTTCAAGGGCTGCGAGTTCTTGATGGATTACCTCAAGACCCAGGCGCCTTTTTGGAAAAAGGAATCCACGCCCGATGGCGCGCGCTGGGTCGATGCCCGCGTTGCCGACGATGCCGCGCTGGCGCGCTGGGGTCTGGCCGGGACGAACGCGGAGTGAGCGGCCAGTGAGCGCGAGCGCAGGGCTTACCGTGGTCCAGGCCGCGGCGGTGGCTGCGGGCGCGGCCGTCGGCGCCTTGCTGCGCTGGGTCGCTGGACTGACCTTCAATGCGCTGTGGGCCGGGTTCCCGATCGGCACCTTGCTGGTCAACTGTCTGGGCGGCTTGCTCATTGGCGTGGCGATGGTTTGGTTTTCGCGCTCGCCCGACGAGTTGCTCGGGCTGCTGCTGGTCACCGGCTTGCTCGGTGGATTCACCACCTTCTCATCGTTTTCTGCCGAATCGCTGGGCTTGCTCCAGCGCGGCGACCTCGCGCTCGCGCTGCTGCACAGCGTAGCGCACCTGCTGGGCGCATTGGCCTGTACCGCACTGGGCTTTGGCCTGGCCCGACTCTTTCTGCGCTGACACTTCTGCGCTGCGATTTCAAGGAACCCGTCCATGTCGTCCGAACCCGTGGCCGCGAGCGCCAACGACCCGCTCGCCCCGCCGACGGCGCAGGCGTTGCGTGCCGCGCTGGGCCGTTTTGCCACCGGTGTGACGCTGATCACTTGCCGCGACAGCGCCGGGCAGGCCGTCGGGCTGACGGCCAATTCGTTCTCGTCGCTGTCGCTCGACCCACCGCTGGTGCTGTGGTCGCTGCGCAAGGCCAGCAGCAACCTGGTGGCTTTTGAGGCGGCAGAGCACTTTGTCGTCAACGTGCTGGCCGAGACCCAGGTCGATTTGTCGCGCCGCTTTGCCTCTTCCAAGGGCGACAAGTTTGCCGAAGGCCATTGGGCCGACGGCTTGGGTGGCGTGCCGGTGCTAGCCGGTTGCTCGGCGGTTTTTGAATGCCAGACCGAGGTGCGCCACGACGCCGGCGACCATGTGCTGTTTGTCGGTCGGGTGCTGAGGCTGACCGATCTGGCGGTCGCGCCCTTGCTGTTCCAGGGCGGGCATTACCGGATGCTGGGGGAGGTGCTGTGATGAGCGCAATGAACGGAGTGCTGAGATGAGCGATGTGAGGATAGAAGCCAAGTGGATCGACAGCTTCGTCGAGGTGTTCAGCCTGTGCGGCGTGCAAGCGGGCGATGTCTGCGCGGTGCTGTCGGAGTCCCAGTCGCGGCCTTCGCTGGTGCGTCTGAGCGAACTGGCGCTGGCTCGGTTGGGCGCGCGCTGGTTCCATGTCGTGGTGCCCACGCCGCGGCAGACCGCGCCGGTGCCGGTGCGGTCCACCGGTGCGTCTGAGGCGATCGGCCGGCTCCAGCCGGTGGTTTCTGCGCTGGCCGGCAGCGTGTTCGTCGCCGACTGCACGGTCGAAGGCCTGCAGCATGCGGTCGAGTTGCCCGAGATCCTGGCAGGTGGGGCACGTGTGCTGGTCATCAGCAACGAGCACCCCGAGATCCTCGAGCGTACGGTGCCGCACGCCGAGGACGAGGTCGAGGTGCGCCGAGCGATGCGGCGACTGAAATCGGCCCAGCAGATGCTGGTGAGCTCGGCCGCTGGCACCGACCTGCGCATCGCGCTGGCTGGCGCGCGCATCGGTGGGGTCTGGGGTTTCACCGCCAAGCCGGGGTCGCTGAGCCACTGGCCGGCTGGATTGGTGCTGGCATTTCCGGCCGCCGGTTCGGTGTCGGGCAAACTGGTGCTCGCGCCAGGCGATGTCAACCTGACCTTCAAGCGTTACCTGGCCGACCCGGTGACGCTGCACATTGCCGATGACCATGTCACCGAGATCGAGGGCGACAGCGTCGACGCCGAGTTGATGCGCGGCTACTTCGCTGCCTGGGCGACTCATCCGGATGACCGCGCGGCGTATGCGGTTTCTCACGTGGGCTGGGGGCTGAACCGGCGTGCGCGCTGGGACGCGATGACCTTCTACGACAAGGCGGATTTCAACGGCACCGAGCTGCGCGCGTTTGCCGGTAATTTTCTGTACTCGACCGGCGCCAACGAGGTGGCAGGGCGCCACACGCTAGGCCACTTCGACCTGCCACTGCGGGGCTGCACGGTCGCACTCGACGGCGTTGTGGTGGTTGATGCCGGGCGGCTGCTGTGAGCGCGGTGCTTGTCACCGATGCGCCGCTGGCGCACTTGCGCTGGAATCCGGTCGACCCGTCTGACGCGCCACCGGTGTTGCTGCTGCACGGCGTGGGCGGCGGCCGCCAGGCCTGGGACGACGCGAGTTCGGGCACGGGCGCGGCGCTGGCTGCTGCCGGCTTTCGGGCGATGGCCGTGGATTTCCCGGGCTACGGCTTGTCGGCGACGATCTCGCCTTACGATTTGGCCGGGCTGGCCGCTGCGGTCGAGCGTTTGATCGCCTGGCTGGACTGCGGGCCTGCGGTGGTGGTCGGCCACAGCATGGGCGGCATGGTGGCCCAGGAGTTGCTTGCCCGCGCGCCGCAAGCGGTGGCGATGGCGGTGCTGGCCAGCACCTCGCCGGCTTTTGGCAAGCCCGGTGGTGACTGGCAGCGCGACTTTTTGCAATCGCGCTTCGCCCCGCTCGATGCCGGTCTGGGCATGGCCGGCTTGGCCGGGCCCCTGGTGAGCGCAATGGCTGCGCCCGACATGCCAGCGGCCCGGCGCGCGGTGGCCCAGGCGATGATGGCCGGCGTGCCAGAAACGACCTATCGCAGCGCGGTGGCGGCGCTGGTGGCCTTCGACCGCCGCGCCGCGCTGCCTTCGATCCAGGTGCCCACGCTGGTGATCACCGGCGAGCTCGACCGCACCGCAGCGCCCGAGGTGGCGCGACGCATGGCTGGGTTCATCCCGGGCGCGCGGTTCGCCGTGGTGCCGGGCGCTGGTCATTTGCTCAACATTGAGCAACCCGAGGCTTTCAACCGCGCTTTGCTGGACTTCTTGCAGCAGTGCTGAAACGACCGGAGACCCAGATGTCCACCCTGTCCAAGTCCCAAGCCGCCGGCAGCTCTGCGGCCTTGACCTGCTACCAGCCTTCGCACATCGCTGGCAATCCGGCCTCGTTGACAGCGCTGCAGCGCGAGTTGATTGCGCGCGTGGCGGCGCTCGGCCCGCGCTTTGCCGGGCGTGCCGAGCGCTACGACCGCGAGGCCAGCTTCCCGTTCGAGAACTACGACGACTTGCGTGCCGCTGGCTTGCTGGGCATCTGCGTGCCCCAGGCCTACGGCGGCTTGGGCGCCGATTTCGCAACCTATGTGATGGTGGCCGCCGAACTGGGGCGCTGGTGCGGGGCGACCGCGCTGAGCTTCAACATGCATGTCTGCTCCTGCCTGTGGGCGGGCGAGATTGCCGACGCGCTAGACATGACGCCGGCGCAGCGCGCTGACCATGAGGGCAAGCGCGCGTACCACTTCGCCCGCATCGTTGGCGAAGGCAAGGTCTACGCCCAGCCCTTCTCGGAGGGCGGTGCGGCAGCGGCGGGTGCCGCACCCTGGGGCACGACAGCGACCCGGGTCGACGGCGGCTATGTCGTCAATGGCAAGAAGATTTTTGCGTCTCTGGCCGGTGCTGCCGACACCTACGGCGTGTTGTGCACGCTGGACCGGCCCGACCGCGCCTCAGGTGGCAGCCGGCGCGATGCGATGTACCTGGCGGTGCCGGCCGATGCGCCCGGCGTCAGCGTGGTCGGTGATTGGGATCCGCTGGGCATGCGCGGCACGGTCAGCCGCAACCTGCTGTTCAAGGACGTGTTCGTGCCCGAGAGCGCGCGGATGATGCCCGAGGGCCTGTATTTTCAGGCCGCCAGCCGTTTCCCACACATGTTTGCGACCCTGTCGCCGACCTACCTGGGTGTGGCGCAGGCGGCTTACGACTTCACGGTGCAGTACTTGCGCGCCGAGGTGCCTGGCATGCCGCCGGTCAAGCGCAGGATGTACCCGACCAAGCAGTACGCGGTGGCCGAGATGAGGATCAAGCTCGAGAGCACCCGTGCGCTGTTCCTGCAGAACGCCCGCGACGCGACCATCGACCCCGACAAAGACACGCGGATGCGCTTGTACGCAGCGCATTACACGATCATGGAGAACGCCAACGACATCTGCCGACTGGCGATCCGCACCTGCGGTGGACAGAGCATGCTCAAGTCGCTGCCGCTCGAGCGCCTGTACCGCGATTCGCGCTGCGGCTCCTTGATGCTGCCCTGGACCGCCGAGCTGTGCATGGACAGGCTGGGCCGCGAATGCCTGTACGAAGCTGGCGAGCGCGACGAGGCGATCGAGTGAGTTGTCGGCGTCGCAGCGGTGACTGAGCTCTACCGGCGTATCGCCGTCCAGGCAGCGCGCCGGCCCGGCGCGCTGGCGCTGCAGGTTGGTGATCGGGTGCTGAGTTACCGCGATCTTTTGGTGTTGGTCGACGCGACCGCGCAGCAGCTTCAGCGTGAAGGCCTGGGCGAAGGCGTGTTGATCGGTTGGTTGGGCCACAACAGCGCCGAGATGCTGGCCACGCTGCTGGCTTGTGCCAGGATCGGCGCGGTGTTCGTGCCGCTGAACTGGCGACTGGCCGCGCCCGAACTGGCGGCGATCGCGTCTCACGCCGGGCTGTCGGCGCTGCGCAGCAGCCCGGAGTTCGAGGCGCTGGCTGGACAAGTGCTGGCGCCGCTGGTCGGTGCGGGCAGTGTGCGGGCAGAGCGCGGCGACGTGATGCTGGTCTACACCTCGGGCACCACCGGCGAGCCCAAGGGCGCGGTGCACAGCCAGGCCGGCATGCTGGCCAACATCGACATCGCGTTGGCGGTGCAGGGCTTGAGCGATGCCGATCGGGTGCTGGCGGTGCTGCCGCTGTTCCATGTCGGCGGGCTTTGCATCCAGGTGCTGCCCGCGCTGGCTGTGGGCGCTGCGGTCAAGCTGCACCCGCGCTTCGACCCCGCTACCTGGCTGCAAGACCTCGTGGCTTGGCGACCCAGCACGAGCTTGCTGGTGCCGGCGGTGATGCAGGCCTTGCTGGCCCATCCGGAGTGGTCGACGGCCGATCTGCGCAGCCTGCGCTTTGTCAACAGCGGCTCGTCGATCGTGCCGCTGGCCTTGATCGAGGCCTTTCACGCCCGCGGCGTGCCGGTGGCCCAGGTCTACGGCAGCACCGAGACCGGGCCGTTCTCGATCGCACTGCGACCTGACGAGGCGATGAACCGGGCGGGGCAGGTCGGCCTTCCGGCGCCTGCAGTGGCGCTTCGCCTGCTCGATGAGAAGGGGTTGGACGTGGTCTGCGGCGAGGTCGGCGAGATTGCGCTGCGCGCACCCAACCTGATGCGCGGCTACCACCGGCTGGCCGAGGGCAGTGGCTTTGTGGGGGGCCGGGCGGACGGCTGGTTCGTCACCGGCGATCTGGCGCGCCGCGACGTGGACGGTTACGTCACGGTGGTCGGCCGCAGCAAGGACCTGATCATTTCAGGCGGGGAGAACATCTACCCAGCCGAGATCGAGAACCTGGCCGCTGCCTGGCCTGGCGTGGCCGAGGCCACGGTGGTCGGGCTGCCTGACCCTCGCTGGGGCGAAGTGCCGGTGTTGGTGCTGGTGGCACGCTCGGGTGTCTTGCTGGACTTGGCTGGACTGCGGGCCAGTCTGGTGCGGCAACTCGCGCGCTACAAGCAACCGCGCCGCATCGTTGTCGCCGAAGACCTGCCCAGGACAGCGCTGGGCAAGGTGCAGAAATCGCTGCTGCGTGAGTCGCTGCTGCGGCCAGGCGACGACGCTGCCGAATGAGTTGATCGGGCCACGACCGGGCCGATCGGTTCAGCCGGTTCAGTTCAACACGACAGGCGGTGTCGCCGACGCTGGCTCGTTCTGTGCCGTGGGCGACTCCAGGAAACCCCAATCGGCTTCGACCAGTGCTTGTTCGAGCAATCGCATCAAGCCGGTGGCCAGGTCTTCGGACAGCTCGAGCGTGATGTTGCGGCCATCGGGCTCGCGCGCGGCCAACCTCACGCCTTTGCCTTGCTGACCGGGGCCGATGTCGAAGGCCATCGGCAGCAAGGGCTCGGGGCCCAGCGGCTGGGACGACGGTTTGGGGTCGAACGGGGTGGCGAAATCGGTGTTGGGCAAGGGCCTGGTGCGCGCAGCCTGGGCCATCATCGCTTGTGCCTCGGGCAGCGCGATCGCGTTGGGTGCGACCTGGGCGATGCTGGCGAGCGTGACCACGCGGTTGAGGTGCGGCCAGAGTTGGCGCAGCATGCGCCGGGTCAACCAGACCGCAAACAGTTCACCGGCAGCCGTGCGCAGCTGCCACAGCACCCGGTCGGCGGTCGGTTCGTAGCGCACCTTCATTTGATGGATGTTCACGCTGGCATTTTAGGCAGGCCAGGGCCGTGCTTGGCGGTCAGCCGCCTGAATTGCCGGCCTGATCTGGCGCAATTCTCTCGTGCGGCGTTTGCCATCCACGGGCTTGAAATGAGACCCAAGAGCCCAACGTCTGAAAGCATCAGGAGGAATTGCCATGCGTCTCGACAAGCTCACCACTGCCTTTCAACAAGCCCTGGCTGAGGGCCAGAGTTTGGCGGTGGCCCGCGACAACCCCTACATCGAGCCGAGTCACGTGCTCGCAGCGATGCTGGTTCAGCCCGATGGCCCCAAGGCCTTGCTGGACCGCGCTGGCGCCAACACCGCGGCGCTCAAGACAGCGATGGACGTGGCGATCAACAGCCTTCCCAGCGTGCAGGGTGGTGGGCAAGTACAGGCTGGGCGCGACTTGGTGCAACTGCTGCAGGCCGCCGACAAAGAGGCGACCAAGCGGGGCGATCAGTTCATCGCCAGCGAGGCATTCTTGCTCGCGCTGGCTGACAGCAAGAGTGACATCGGCGGCATCGTCCGTGGCCATGGCTTGAGCCGCAAAGCGCTTGAAGCTGCGGTCGAAGCGGTTCGCGGTGGTGCATCGGTCGATTCGGCCGAGAGCGAGGGACAGCGCGAGGCGCTGAAGAAATACACGCTGGACCTGACCGAACGCGCCCGCCAAGGCAAGCTCGACCCGGTGATCGGCCGCGACGACGAGATCCGCCGCACGATCCAGGTGTTGCAGCGCCGCACCAAGAACAACCCGGTGCTGATTGGCGAGCCTGGCGTGGGCAAGACCGCGATCGTCGAAGGCTTGGCGCAGCGCATCGTCGCTGGCGAGGTACCCGACACATTGCGCGACAAGCGCGTGCTGGTGCTTGACATGGCGGGCCTGCTGGCAGGTGCCAAGTACCGCGGCGAGTTCGAGGAGCGGCTCAAAGC
>CALQBT020000051.1 GCA_943328885.2 Bordetella parapertussis
CCGCGGGCTGGTGCCTGAGCTGACCGTCGAGGAGAACATCCTGGTGCCGGTCTGGACCAACAAGTCGCTGAAAGAAGCCGAGCGACTGGCGCTGGTCTACCGCGTGCTGCCCGAGCTGATCGAGATGCGCGAGCGCCGAGCCCTGCTGCTGTCGGGCGGCCAGCAAAAACTCGTCGCGCTGGCGCGAGCGCTGGCCGTGGGCACCAGACTGCTGCTGCTCGACGAGCCTTTCGAGGGCGTCGCGCCGGCGCTGTCCAAGCGCTTGGGCGACGTGATCGCCGGCCTGAAGGGCAGCGCGGTGTCGGTGCTGATCGCGCAGAGCGACTTGAATCACTCGCGCAAGCTGGTCGACGCCGAGTTCGTCATCGAGCGCGGCGCCAACGTGACGCTGGCGGCCGCTTGACCAAGCCTCGAGCGGCAATCGCCCATTGGCAAGGCCATGCGCCGCCAGCGATGCGTTTGGCGGCCATCCACTGAAACTTGCCGGCGCGCGGCCTGGACCGCTGCCAAGCCATGAACTCAATCCCCTTCGAAAACCTGGCCAGCCTGCTGGCCGGCCATCCCAACGCTGCGGCGCTGCGCGATGATCAGCAGGCTCTGGGCCGCGAGCAACTGCTGGCAGGCGCAGGCCATGCAGCGCGCGCACTACACCAGCTGGGCTTGCGGCGCGGCGACGCGTTCGCCGTCTGGCTGCCCAACGGCGCAGCCTGGCTGCAACTGCTGTTTGCCGCGGCCCACCTCGGCCTGCTGGTCGTGCCGGTCAGTACCCGCTACAAGCCGGCCGAAGTCGGCCACCTGCTCAAGGTTTCGCGGGCTCGCCTGCTGGTCCATCCCAACCAGTTTCTGGGCGAGGACCGGGAGGCTGTGGCGCAAGCGCTGCTGGCCGAAACGCCGACGCTCGAGCAGCTGCTGGCGGTTGATGACGCGACCGCTTTGATCCCGTTCGAGGCCACGCGCGCGCTGCCGCTGCCCGCGCAGGCCGGTCAGGCGGGCGACCTGCTGTGCTGCTTCAGCACCTCGGGCACCACCGGCGCGCCCAAGCTGGCAGCGCACGACCATGCCAGCATCGTGCGCCATGCGCTGCAGGTGGCCCGCGCGATGGACCTGCGCCCGGGCGACGCAATGCTGTGCGCGCTGCCGCTGTTCGGCGTGTTCGGCTTCATGACCGCGCTGGCTGCTTTGGCCGCCGGCGCGAGCTGCGTGCTGATGCCGATCTTCGACGCTGGCGCTGCTGCGCAGTCGATCGCCAACCAACGCGTCAGCCACGCCGTCGGCGCTGATTCGATGTTCGTCCCGATGCTCAAGATCCCGGACGCTGACTTCAGCAGCCTGCGCCGTCTCGCGTTGGCTGATTTCGCCGGGCTGACGCTGCAGCTCACGCAGCAGGCCGATACGCTGGGCATCCGCTGCTCGGGCACCTACGGCTCGTCCGAGGTGTTCTCGCTGATGTCGCTGCAGGATTGGCAGGGGCCGGCCGACCAGCGCGCGCTGGCCGGTGGCACGCCGGTCGACCCGGCGATAGCGATCCGCGTCGTCGACCCGCAGACCGGCCAGCCCGTGGCCGATGGCCAAGCCGGCGAGCTGCAGATCCGTGGTCCCAACGTGTTGGCGCAGTACCTCAACAACCCCGAGGCCACGGCCCGCGCACTGGACGCCGAGGGCTGGTTCCGCTCGGGCGATCTGGCCACCGCCCAGGGACAGCGCTTCCACTACCTGGCGCGCATCGGCGACAGCCTGCGGCTGCGCGGTTACCTGGTGAACCCGGCGGAGATCGAGGCCTGCTTGATGCAGCACCCGGCAGTCGCGGGCGCCCAGGTGGTCGGCGTCAAGGTCCCGGGTGTCGGCGACCAGGCCATCGCCTTCGTCGTGCTGGCGCTGATCGACCCGGGCGAGGACGCGCTGCTGGCGCATTGCCGGCAGCACATGGCGTCGTACAAGGTCCCGCAGCGAGTGCGGGTGCTGACCTCTTTCCCTAGCCTGGAAGGACCGAATGGCGTGAAGATCCAGAAGCGCTTGCTGCGCGAAATGGCCAGCGACTTGTCGGCCGCCCGCTGACCCATTCTCGAGGAACCCCATGCCACATGACGCCGCGCCGAAAGACCTAGACCACTACCCGTTCTGGACCGAGGAGAAGCTGCGCAACGCCGACACCGACCGCCTAGGTCATGTCAACAACGCAGTGTTCGCGACCTTCTTCGAGGCCGGCCGGATCGAGGTGCTGGGCGATCCACGCATCGCCGCCATCACCGCGACGACCAGCATCGTCGTGGTCAGGCTGCTGATCGACTACAAAAAAGAGCTGTTCTTCCCCGGCCGGGTTCGCATCGGCACGCGCACCGCGAAGGTCGGCAGGACCTCGTTCCAGTTCGAGCAGAGCTTGCAGTCGGCCGACGGTGAACACGGCCATGCTGAGGCCACCTGTGTGCTGATCGACAAGGCCAGCCACAAACCAACGCCGGTGTCCGAGGCCTTGCGCAGCTTCCTGCTCGACCCGCAAGGTCGATAGCGGGCCCTTTCAAGCAAATGTGGCTTTGCGGCTTGATCCCCACGGGGGGCCGGCCGGCTTCGGCCGGCCTTGGGGCGCTCAGTACAGGTCCATCAGCGCTGCGTTGTCGGAGAGTTCAGAAGGCAAGGCTTCGCGCACCATGCGGCCGGCCTTCATCACGACCACCCGGTCTGACACCTTGAGCGCTTCGCGCACGTTCTGCTCGACCAGCAAGATGCTCATGCCGCGCGCTTGCTGCAACGCACGGATCGGCTGCATCAAGTCCTGGAACAGCTTGGGCGCCAGTCCTATCGAAGGCTCGTCCATGATCAGACAACGCGGCTGGCCGAGCAGCGCGCGGCCTATCGACACCATCTGCTGCTGGCCCCCGGACAACAGGCCGGCGCGCTTGGTGTAGAAGCCCTTGACCGGCGGCAGCACCGACAAGACCCAGTCGATGCGCTCGGCGCGCTCAGTCTTGGCAATGCGGGCCAGGCCCAGGCGCCAAATCTCCTCGACCGTCAGGCTGGGGAACACGCCTCGCCCTTCGGGCATCAGCGCGATGCCCAGGTCGGCCAGCTGGCTCGGCAAATGCGCCGCCAACACCTGGCCGTCGACTTCCATGCGGCCGCTGCTGGGCTTGATCAGCCCGAACAAGGCCCGCATCAGCGTCGATTTGCCAGCACCGTTGTGGCCGATCAGGCACAGCACCTCGCTGGGCTTGAGCTCTATCGAGACATCCATCAGCACCGGTTTGCCACCGTAGCCGACATGCAGGCCTTGCGCCTTGAGCACCGCTGTCATCGCTTAAGCCCGCTCACCAAAGTAGATCGACGCGAGCGCCGGGTCGGACAGGATGCTCTGCGGATCGCCCTCGGCGAGCAAGCGGCCCTGGTCGAGAAAGGCGATGCGGTCCGAGATGCCTTTGACGATGTCGAGGTTGTGCTCGATGATGCAGATCGTGATGCCGCGACCGACCTGGTCGCGCAGCAGCTTGATGAAACGCTCGTACGAGCGCGGGTCCAGGCCCGAGGCCGGCTCATCAAGCAGCCACAACCTGGCGCCTGCGCTGAGGATGCGCGCGATCGACAGGAACTTGCGCTCGGCATAAGCCAGATCGATCGCACGGGTGTGGCGGTGGTCGGCCAGCCCGACTTGCTCAAGCGCGGACTCGGCACGCGCCAAGCGCTCGGCAGCAGCAGCACGGCCGCCTGACTGCCACAGCCAGGACCTGCGCTCGGTCACCGTCAGCGCGTTCTCCAGCACCGTCATCTGGTTGAACAGCTTGAGATCTTGAAAAGTCCTGCCGATGCCAGCCTGCGCGATTTTCCAATGCGGCTGGCCTTTGATCGATCGGCCCAGCCAACAAACGTCGCCGGCGTCGGGCTCGAGCTGCCCGGTAATCAGGTTGAACAGCGTCGTCTTGCCCGCGCCGTTCGGGCCGACCAGCGTCGTGATGATGCCTTCGCGCAAGGCCAGCGAGACCCCGTCGACCGCTTTCAGCCCGCCGAAGGTAATCGCCAGACCCTGGGTCTCGAGCAGGATGTTGGGCGATTCGCTCACGCGCCAGCCTTTGACTTCGCGGCCCACAGGCCGCCCGGACGGTAGATCATCAACAAGACCATCGCCAGACCGTAGATGATCTGCTGGATCGAGCCCACCTCGGTCTGCGGCAAGCCCGGCAAAAACGACAGCACAGCCGGCAGCAACAAGATCAACACCGTGCCCACCACGGGCCCCCACAGCGTCGCTGTGCCGCCGATGATCACCATCGCCATCAGGTAGACCGAGGTGTCGAGCGTGAAGCTCTCGACATTGATGAAGCTGAGAAAGAAGGCGTAGAGCGAGCCCGCAACCGCCGCCAGTGCCGACGACACGACGACAGCCATGGTCTTGATCACCGCGACGTTCTTGCCGGCGGCCGATGCCGCGGTCTCATCGTCGCGGATCGCCTTCAGGCTGCGACCAAAGCTGGAGTTCACCAAGCGCGAAACGCCCCACATCACCAACGCCAGGCAGACCAGCGCCAAGACCAGGTATTGCAGCGGGCTGCTGATCTCGAAACCCGGAAACCTGGCCGGCGGGATGTTGGTGATGCCGCCGATGCCACCGGTGACCGCCTTCCACTCCGAGAACAAGGTCAGCGCCAACATCTGCAGCCCTAACGAAGCAGCGACGAAGTACTCGCCCCGCACCCGCAAGGCCGGCAAAGCCAGCGCCAGCGACAGCAGGCCCGCGACCGACATGCCCGCAGCAGTCGCGAGCAAAAAGCCGCCGCCGAGCTTGATCGCCACCAGCGCGGCGGTGTAGGCGCCGATGCCGAAGAACGCCGCATGCGCCATCGAGAAAATGCCGGCATAGCCGAGCACGAAGTTCAGCGTGACCGCGAGGATCGCGTTGATCGTGATCAGCACGGCCAGGTTGTTGAGGTAGGCCCACATCGGCGCTCGTCCTGTCTATTTCGCGTTCTGCGCCCGGCCCAGGAAACCGGCGGGCCTGAAGATGATGAAGACGAAGAGCACGACGAAAGTCACCGCCTCGCTCCACTGCGGGTCGAGCTTCCAGACCGCGACACTCTCGGCCAGGCCCAGCAGCATGCCGCCCATTGCCGCGCCCTTGAGAGAGCCGATGCCGCCGACGATGGTCGCGGCCAGGCTGATCAGCATGATGTGCGAGCCCATGCCGGGGTTGATGCCCTGCGAGACAGCTGTCAGCGCTGCCGCCGGCACGACCAAGGCCGATCCGAGTGCGAACGCGACCTGCGCCAGCCGGGTCGGCTCGAGGCCGAAGATCCGCACCAGGTCCGGGTTGTCAGACAGCGCGCGCAAGCCGGTGCCGACCTGGGTTCGCGCCAGGAACAGGTTCAGCCCGAAGTAAAAGACCAGCCCGACGGCGATCGCAACCCCGGCGATCGGCGCGACGAACAGGTTGGGCGCGATCTCGACCGACCGCGACAGCTCAGCGCTGACGGTCTCGAAGCCGCGACCGAAAACCGTCCCGACCAGGTTTTGCACCACGATCTGCATGCCGAATGCGGCGATGAAGACGGTGAAGAAAGCGCCCTCGTGGCGCTGGATAGGCCGGTAGATGAATCTCTCCATGAACAGCCCGAACAGCACCACCGCAACGACCGCCAGCGCGACGCTGGCCAGCCAGTGCCATTTCAGCGCCGTCATGCCCCACCAGAACAGGTAGCCGGCCAGCGTGAAAGACGCGCCGTGCGCGACATGGAACACCTTGGTCGAGCCGAAGATCAGCGCAAAACCAACGGCGGTCAGACCGTAGATCGCACCGAGCTGCAGCCCGTTGACCAGCAGTTGAAGCAGCAGCACGCCGGCGACCTCTCAGCGTCAGTTCGGCGCGAGATTGGCCTTGACGACCTTGGTCGTGCCGTTGTCGACCTCGTTGAGTTGCAGCGGCATCGACACCGTGCCATTGGGCAGAAACACCATGCGCCCGCCCGCGACATCGAAGCTGGCGCTGCGCAGACGCTGCTTGAGCAGGTTCTCGCCGGTGATCGGCAAGCCGGCTTTCTCTAGCGCTTGCGCGAGTTTGACGAACACCATCACCGCGTTGTAATAGTTGGCGGTATAGGCGTTGGGCTCCTTGCCCTTCTTGGCCTTCCAGTCGCTGGCCAGGCGCTGCGACACCGCGTCGGCGGCCCAGTTGATCGACTGGGTCGGGAACAGCGCACCCTTGGCTTCGGGCAGTTGCAGCACAGCCGGCACCGAGAATGCCGAGTAGCTGGCAATCTGCTGCTTGACGCCGTTGTCGCGCAGCTGCTTGATGATCTGCGCCTGCTGCGCGCCGAACGAGGCGATGAACACCACGTCGGGTTGCGACTCGCGCACCTTGGCGGCGATGCCCGAGAACTGCTGCGAAGCCCGCGGCACCTGCAGCGCCGTGACGAGCGAACCGCCGTTCTTCGGCACATGGATTTCCAGCTCTTTCTTGATCGCTTCACCGGCCGGGTCATCGACATAGATCAGCGCGACCTTCTTCCAGCCACGCTCCTTGATCAGGTAAGGCGCGAAAGCCTGGACCTCGAAATTCACCAGCGGGATCACGTTCCAGAAATAGTCGCCCAACTCGGCCAGGTCCGGGCTGACGCCGCCGCCGTTGATCGACACCACGTGGGCCTTGTCGCCAACCGGTGCAATCGCCTTGGACACGCCGGTGAAGGCCGACAGCACATAAGGCACTTTGTCGACATTGACCAATTTGTTCATCGCGACGACGCCTTGCTGCGGCGTGGCCTGGCTGTCCTCGATCAGCATCACGAGCTTCTTGGACAGCATCTTGTCGGCATTGGCATGCTCGACCGCGATCGCCGCAGCGCTGGCGAACTGCTCGCCGTACTCGGCATTGGGTCCGCTCATCGGCAGGTTGGCGCCGATCCGGATGTCCTGCGCCCTGAGCGGCGAGGCCGCAAAGACGGAAGCCACGGCCAGCAGGCCTAGCAGTTTGGGCAATGTCATCGCAAATCTCCATGCTTTCGGGTGAGTCGGCATTGTTGGCCAACATCCTGCGCTCAGAGGCGAAGATGACCAAGTGATTACCCTTATTGGCCCGAGGCAATCCGAAGCGCGACCGCTTGCGATCGAAGATCTGACCCATCCCCGGACACCTGGCTTTCAATCAGCCATTCGGATTGAAATATCATGCAAAGCACCTCGAAGTGATGCCGCAGCGCCCGGCTGCGAGGCAGCCATCCAAGCACCGGCCCGCCGGAGACAAGGCCAAGCGACATGGAAGTTCAGTTCACCGAAGAGGTGGCCCAACTGAGGCTGGGCGCGGGCGCCGTTTTCCACGGCGAAGGCATTCTGGCGATCACCAAGGCGTTGCTGCAGTCGGGTGTGAGCTATGTCGGTGGCTACCAGGGCGCGCCGGTGTCGCACCGGCTCGAGGCGATGGTCCAGGCCAAGCCGCAGCGAGCTCGGGCTGATCGTCCCTGCGGTGCTTTACAACTCGCTGCAGCATGCCTTGAGCCCGCCGGGTCTGGCCGATGGGTTTGGCCACAGCGAGCTGCCGCTGCTCGTGATCAAGGTCAGCTACCCGCTGGTGCTCGACCAGATCATCGATTTCTGCGCGACCAAGCGTGCAGTGATGGTGCTGCCAGGCCAAGCCAATGAATTCGATCCACTGATGCGAATTCTGGGCATAGACCCCGGACTGCAGCGCACCGGTTTCGGCGTGATCGAGGTCGAAGGCTCGCGGCTACAGTACGTGGCGAGCGGCACCATCAGCACGCTGGAGCTCGCGCGCGGCAACCTGCCGGGGCGGATCAAGCTCATCTACGAAGGCGTGGCCGAGGTCAAGCGGCGCTACCAGCCGCAGGCGGCTTCGGTGGAGATCGTCTTCGTCAACGTCAACCCGCAGTCCACGCTGCTGCTGGGCCAAGCCCGCGGCGCGGCGCTGGCCGCGCTGGTCAGCGACGACATGCCGGTGGCCGAGTACACCGCGCTGCAGATGAAGAAGGCCGTGGTCGGCCACGGCCTGGCGAGCAAGAGCCAGATCCAGGAGATGGTGATGCGCCTGCTCAAGCTGCCCGGCCTGCCCGGCAAGGATGCCGCAGACGCGCTGGGATTGGCCATCACCCACGCCCATGCAGCGCGCAGCTTCGAGGCCCTGGCCGGCGCCAACACGCCGCGCAGCCATGGCCAGTTCAAGGCCGGCCGCAGCTACTGAACAAAACCAGCCTACAAACGCTAGCATCGGCCCACTTTAACCCCCAGCCGCCAAACCACCATGAACCACCCCGTGCACACCCAATGGATCAGCCTGCCCACTGCCGACGGGGCGATGGACGCCTACCTCGCGCTGCCGCCGGGAGGCCGCGGCCCAGGACTGCTGCTGCTGCAAGAGATCTTTGGCGTCAACGAGCACATCCGCGCGGTGGCCGAGCAGTACGCCTTGGCGGGTTTCGTGGTGCTCGCGCCCGACGTGTTCTGGCGTCAGGCGCCGCGCGTCAAACTCGGCTATGAAGGTGAGGACCGCCAGCGCGGCGTGGCGCTGGCCGGCGCGCTGCAGCCCGCCGAACTGCAGGCCGACCTGCAAGTCGCGGTGGCAGCACTTCGCGCCCGGCCTGAAGTCGCCGGGTCAAAGATCGGCGCAATCGGCTACTGCCTGGGAGGTCGGTTGGCCTACAACGTGGCCGCGCTGACCGACGTCGATGCCGCGGTCGCGTACTACGGCGGCGGCATCGCCGGCCAGTTGGCGCTGGCCTCGAAAGTGAGTTGCCCGATCCAGTTCCACTTCGCCGCCAGCGACGCCCACATCCCGCCCGAGGCCGTGGCCGCGGTGCGCGCCGCGTTTGCCGGCAAGCAAGCCGAGGTTCACGAATACCCAGGCTCGCTGCACGGCTTCAACTGCTGGGCTCGGTCCAGCTACCACGCCCAGAGCAGCGCGCTGGCGCTGGGACGCAGCCTGAGGTTTCTGGCCGAACAGCTGTTCTGATCAAGCGAGGCGGCGACGCCGCGCCCGCGCGCCGATCATCGCCAGACCGGCCAGCATCAGCGCATAAGTCTGGGGCTCGGGCACATTGGGCGTGAAGCCGCCGCCGTTGTTGCCGAAGTCCCAGTTGGTATTCTGGGCGTCAGCTGTCTTAGAGTTGAACACCGTGCCGAACAGCGCGTCGTTGCCGCCGGCACCCGCCTGCCCGGCGCCGGTGATCAGCGCGGCGTCGAACGGGATCTCGATCTGGCTGATCTGGCCGGTGTTGAAGAAGTCCACCGCGCCGTTGTTGCCGACCGATGCGTACAGACTCAGGCTCATCTGGAATGGCGTGCCGTACTGGAACAACAGCTTCTTGAACACCGTCTGCTGGAAGGTCGCGCCACTGGCGGCATTGGTGTTGAGATGAAAGCTGCTGCTGTAACTGACGCCGGCGCTGTCGGAGAAGCTGCTGCTGGCATAAAGCTGGGACCAGGCGCTGTTGTCGACCGACGGGTCGACGGCCGGGAAGTTGCCATCCAGCGTGATGCCGACGACGACTGCACCGTAACTGCCAACCGGCTTGACCGCCGTGGCGCCTATGTAGAAACCAGAACTCCACGAACCATAAGCGTAGGCATTCTGCGAGGTGTTTGGCGTCGAATTCACCGCCTGCAGGGTCTGGTCGAAAGTAGACGACGACGCCTTGGCGTGCAGCAGGGCCCCAGTCACCGAGGCCTGACCGCTGTAGCTGAAGCCATACTGACCATTGTCAGTGACGATGTTGTACAGCGGGTCGGCGGTGATCGCGCCGACCGGCACCAAGTTGGTCGCACTGGCCAAGCCCGTGGTCGCTGGATTGGGCCAGTTCGACTTGTAGTCGCTCGCGCCGTTCAGGTTGAACGATGTGCTGCCCAGCAGGTCACTGGTGTAGCTGGTGTTCAGCGAGCCCCAGACCTGGGCGTAGGAACTGAAGGCCAACGCGGGCGTCACCGCCTGCGCCGGCAGCCATGCCGACATCGCCACCAGTGCTGCAGCACCAGCCACAGCCCGCAAAGCGGGCGAATGAAAACGGATGCCTCTGCGCAATATCCGGGTCGTCATGAAATCTCCGATGGGCTTGGAAACTGGGCTGCGACACCAAGCCTGCCCCTGCCTTGCATGCCGCATGTTCTCGAGAGTGCAGAACTTGCCAGCAGTGGATCAGCCAGACGAACCCAACGGCGTGCGCCAACGCAAGCCGGCCGAGGCACCCCCCGCATCTGAGGCATCGCCCGCCAAGCCGCTCAGCGCCAACCCAGCAGCATTGCCAGGACAAGGCACCCGCATGCCTACAGCATCAGTGCCAGCCGCTCGAGAATCAGCACACCGAAAAATCCCGCCGCAGCGATCAGCGCCCACTTCAGGATCTTCACGCCGCGGCGCCGCCAGACCGCGTCACCGGTGCCCACGCCCATCGCGAAGCACAGCACGCAGCCCAGCAGCAACAGGCCGAAGACGAGGCGGAAGATCAGCATGTCGCGGGCGATATAGGTCTGGCGCCGGGCCGCCCCAAGCCGGACCCTCCCCCTCGGGGGGACGACACCAAAGGTGTCTTGGGGGCAAACATCACCGGTCCGGCGCTGGGCCGGCCTCGACCATAGGCCG
>CALQBT020000052.1 GCA_943328885.2 Bordetella parapertussis
CCTGCCACGGCCACCGATGCCGACTTCGCGGGTATCGAGAGCGTGGTCGGCCATGAGTACTTCCACAACTGGACCGGCAACCGCATCACCTGCCGCGACTGGTTCCAGCTCTCGCTCAAGGAAGGCCTGACGGTCTACCGCGACCAAGAGTTCTCGATGGACATGGCCGGCAGCGCGTCGGCCCGCGCTGTCAAACGCATAGAGGACGTGCGGTCCTTGCGAGCGGTGCAGTTCCCCGAAGACGCCGGTCCGATGGCGCACCCGGTGCGGCCCGACAACTACGTAGAGATCAACAACTTCTACACCGCGACGATCTACGACAAGGGCGCAGAGTTGGTGCGCATGATGGCCACCATGGTCGGGCGTGAAGGCTTTCGCAGCGGCATGGACCTGTACTTCAGCCGCCACGACGGCCAGGCCGTGACCTGTGACGACTTCGCGCAGGCCATCGCCGACGCCAACCCCGGCAGCGCTTTGGCCAGCCACCTCGACGCTTTCAAGCGCTGGTATGGCCAGGCCGGCACACCCAGCCTGCGGGCCCGCGGCGTGTACGACCCGGTCAGCCTGCACTACAAGCTCACACTGACCCAGAGCGCAGCATCCTCGCCAGGCCAGAGCGTCAAGCTGCCCAGCGTGATGCCGGTGCTGATGGGCCTGCTCAGCGCCGACAACGGCCAGGCCTTGCCATTGCGGCTGCTGGGTGAAACCCAGGCGACCCGTCACGAACGGGTGCTGGTGCTGAGCGAGCCCGAGCAGACCTTCACTTTCGTCAATGTCGGCGCGGCGCCCGTGCCCTCGCTGCTGCGCGGCCTGTCAGCGCCGGTGAACCTCGACGATGGTCTGGACGACCCAGCGCTGCTGGTGCTGCTGCGGCACGACAGCGACGCCTTCAAGCGCTGGGAGGCCGGCCAGCGCCTGGGTTTGAGCCGCTTGATGGTCGCGCTGCCCGACGCCGGCGACCTACCCGCGCTGGACGACGAATTCGTCGAGGCGATGCGCCAGACCTTGCGCGATCCAGCGCTCGACCCGGCGTTCAAAGACCTCGCGCTGACCCCGCCCAGCGAGAACTATGTCGCCGAGCAATGCGCCGTGGTCGACCCGCAGCGCATCCACCGCCTGCGCGAGCAGATGCGACTGCAACTGGCATCGCGCCTGCACGACGACTGGGTCTGGGCCTTCGAGTCGCACCAGGTGCGCGAAGGCTACCGGCCTGACGCGGCACAGTCGGGCCGACGCGCGCTGGCCAACCTGGCGCTGCAGATGCTGGTGCTCGATGCGCTGCAGACCGGCGATGCGGTCTGGCCGGGCCGCGCCTACCAGCGCTTCAAGGAAGCAGCCCAGATGACCGACCGCTACGGCGCGCTGGCAGCCTTGGTCGACGGTCAATCGGCGCTGGCAGCGCCTGCACTGGAGCGATTTCACGCCTTGTTTGCCGGCGACGACCTGGTGATCGACAAGTGGTTCAACCTGCAGGCTCGCGCCGCCGAGCCGCTCACCACCGGCCCGGGCAGCGTGCTGCAGCGGGTCAAGGCGTTGATGCAACACCCTGACTTCTCGCTGAAGAACCCGAACCGCGCGCGCAGCCTGGTGGCCGGATACTGCAGCGCCAACCCGGCCGCCTTCCACCGCAGCGATGCCGCGGGCTATGTGTTCTGGGCCGACCGGGTGCTCGAACTCGACGCGATCAACCCGCAACTCGCGGCCCGGCTGGCGCGAACCATGGACCGCTGGAGCGCGCTGGCAGAACCGTGGCGCAGCGCCGCAAGACAGGCCATCGCGCGCGTGGCGGCGAGCACGAAGCTGAGCGAGGACGTCCGCGAAATCGTGACCAAGGCGCTGGTCGCCATCCCTTGAAGCGCGCCCCTTCGAGCGCCTAGCGCAGCGCCGACTGCACTAGCGTTTGGCCGGTGCCGGGGCACTGGCGACCGGCAGCAGCAGCAGCGCGACGAAAGCCGACAGTCCCAGCACGGCCGACAAGCCCAGCGCCGCCGAGCCCCAACGGTCCAGCGCCCAGCCGAACAGGAAGGGCGCGAGCGCCTGGGCCGCCCGGGCCGGCATCGACAGCCAGCCCTGGCGCGCGCCATAGCCCTGTGGGCCGAACAGCACCAGCGGCAAGGTGCCCTTAGCGATCGTCAAGATGCCGTTGCCCGCACCATGCACCAGCGCGAACAACACCGCCGCAGAGGGCCCAGCCACCAACAGCGCGACCGCACCCAGCGCAGGAGCCAGCGCGGCAAGCCGGGCCGAAATCAGCGGATGCACGTGCCGCAGCACACCGAATTCGAGCAAACGCCCCGCCACCTGCGCCGGCCCGATCAATGCGCCCACGCCGACCGCCACGGCCAGTGTCGCGCCACAGGCCTGCAGCAAGCCCGGCAGATGCGCGGCCATCGCGGTGCTGGTGAATGCGGTGACCGCGAACACGAAGGCCAGCACCATGCTGAGGCGACCGGCGTCGGCAGGCACGGCAGGCAAGGCCGACTCGACGGGCGCAGCGCTGACGCTTGCCACCGGCGCCGCAGCGCGGGGCAGCGACAGGTTCAGCGGCAGGCCCAGTACCAGGTGTAACGCCGCCCACGCAAAACAAGCGCCGCGCCAGCCCAACTGGTGTTCGAGCAGCGCGGTCAGCGGCCAACCCACCGTGCTGGCAAAACCGGCGATCAGCGTGATCCCGGTGATCGCATTGCGGGCGTCCTGGCCGTAGAGTTTGACCAAGGCGGCGAACGCTGCCTCGTACAGGCCACAGCCCATCGCCAAGCCGATCAAGGCCCATGCCGCGAACAAGGACAGCGGACCCTGAGACAAACCCAGGGCCAGCAAGCCCAGCGCAAACAACAGGTTGGTGCCCACCAGCACCGGACGCCCGCCCCAGCGGTCGATCGCCCTGCCCGCCCAGGGTCCGACCAAGGCGGAGACCACCAGCGCCAGCGAGAAAGCGGCAAACACCAGCGGCGACGACACGCCGAGTTCGGTGGCCATCGGCGTGGCAAGCATCGCCGGCAGGTAATACGACGAAGCCCAGGCCAGCGTCTGCGCTGTGCCGAGCGCGGCCACCGTGCCGAGACGGCGCGTCATCACAGGATCACCGGATGATCGACAAGGTCAGCGTCCAGCGAACACAGGTCGTCGCTTGCCGGCAAAAGCCTGCACGCCTTCGGCGAAGCCAGCGCCGTTGGCCAGTTCACGCTGGCGTTCGCGCTCATAGACCAACTGCTCGGCCAGCGTCAGGGTCTCGGCGGCCCGGTGCAGCGCCCGCGTCTCGGCAACCGCATGCGCTGGCAAAGCGGCCAGGCGGGCAGCGATTCGGCTGACTTCTGCGGCCAGATCCGCGTCGTCAATACAAGCCCAGATCAGCCCCCATTGCGCCGCCTGCTCCGCACTGACACGGTCGCCCAGCAGCGTCAGACCGACCGAGCGCGCCCGTCCGACCGCGCGGCCCATGAACCAAGCGCAGCCCATGTCGGGCACTAGCCCGAGCGCAGGCACAAACGGCAGGTAGAAATAAGCCGACCTCGCGGCCACCACGATGTCGGCCGCCAGCGCAATGCCCACGCCACCGCCCACCGCAGCGCCGTTGACGGCGCACAGCACCGGCACGGGCAACTCGCGCAGACCGGCGACGAAAGGATTGCCGCCGCTGTCCATCAAGTCAGCCACCAAGTCGCCGACGCCGGGTGCGCCAGCCACATCCAGCCCATCGGGCTCAGCCTGGCGCTGCGCCGCCAGCCAGGCCAGATCGGCGCCGACGCAAAAACCCCGGCCCTTGGCCGTGAGCACCAGGGTCCGGATCGCCTTGTCCTCGTGCACGCGCTCGAGCGCTTGCAGCGCGCCCGCCAGCAGCGCAGGCGTCAGAGGGTTCATGCGTGCCGCGAGGTTGAAGGTCAGCGTCGCCACGCCCTCGGCCACCTCGAACAATACCGCTGCCTCGGTCATGCCAGATCTCCTGAAGTTGGAATGCGCAGGCCCGGGCGGACAGCCAGCCGCTCGCGTCACAGGCGCTTGGCGACTTCCTCGAGCATAACCTCGGTGGCACCGCCACCAATGGTCAGGATCCGCGCGTCGCGCGCCATGCGCTCGATCGGCGTGCCGGTGATGTAGCCGGTGCCGCCGTGCAACTGCAAGCAGCCATGCACGACCTCCTGCAGGGTCTCGCAGGCGAAGGCCTTGAGCATCGAGACCTCGCGCACCACGTCCTTGCCCTCATCGATCATCTGCGCGCATTGGTAGACCAGCGCTCGCGCAGCCGCCGCCTTGGACGCCAGCCAGGCCAGCTTGTTGCGCACCACCGGCTGCTCCCACAAGCTCTTGCCGAAGGCCTGGCGCTGCCTGACATAGTCCAGCGTCAGCTCGATCGCCTTGGCGCATTGCCCGGTGCTCATCGCCCCGGCGACCAGGCGCTCGTTCTGGAACGTGCTCATGATGTAGTAGAAGCCCTTGCCCTCTTCGCCCAGCAGGGCGTCGTGGTCCAGCCTGAGGTCTTCCAGGAACAGCTCGGCGGTGTCGGAGGCGCGCCAGCCGTGCTTGTCAAACTTGCGCGCGATCTTGAGCCCCGGGTTGCCGCGCTCGACGATGAACAGCGAGATGCCGCGGCTGCCCTTGGCTTGCGGGTCGGTGCGCGCCGCGACGATGTAGATGTCGCCGTACACGCCGTTGGTGATGAAGGTCTTGGACCCGTTGAGAACCCAGCCCTGGTCGTCGCGAACCGCCCGGGTCTTGAGCCCCGCCACGTCGGACCCGGCGTGGGGTTCGGTCACGCAGACCGCGCCGATCTTCTCGCCAGCGCAAGCCGCCGGCAGGTAGCGCTGCTTCTGCGCAGGCGTGCCGCGGTGCGCAATGTGGCCGATCGACATGTCGCTGTGCACCGTGAAGGCAGCCGCCACCCCACCGTAAGTGCAGCGCGACAACTCCTCCCCGAGCACCACCGACGCCATCGCGCCCAAGCCACCGCCGCCGTACTCGACCGGATGGCGCATGCCCAGAAATCCCAGGCGGCCGAAGTCGCTGAAGGCCTGGCGCGGGATCTCGCCGGCCTGCTCCCAGGCATCGGCCTGCGGCATGATGACCTCTTCGACATAGCGCCGAACCTGGTCACGGATCAGTCGGTGATCCTCGTCGAGCAGCTCAGGCTGCAGAAAATCGAAAGCCGCCATGGTCTGCTCCAAACTTTGAATTCAAACAAATTATAGACCGACACGTCGGCTTATTATCAAGAAGGATGACCTGGCACAAAGTCGGGGGCTGTGCGCGTGGCGGGCGAGCCGCCGAGCGGTAACATCAGCGCCGGTCAGCCAGCCCGGCCGACCTGACGATGAAGGATAGAGCGATGCCGCGTGTTCGCGCCGACAACTATGACGCGAAGGCCCAGGCCATCCTGGACAGCGCAGCGCAGTTGTTCGCCAAGGTCGGTTATCCGAACGCCAAGATGCAGGACATCGCCAAAGCCTGCGCAGCGTCGAAGTCCATGCTCTACCACTACTTCCCGACCAAGGACGACTTGCTGTCGGCCATGCTCGAGGAGCATCTGGAAAAAGTCATCGCCGGCATCGACGAGGTCGTGGCGATGCCCGCATCGAACGCCGAGCGCTTCAGCGCCTTCGTCCAGGTCTTCACGCAAAAGTCGGCGCAGTCGCGCCGCCGCCATGTGGTCGCGATGAACGACGTGAAATTCCTGCCCAAGGCGATGCAGGTGCCGCTGCTGGGCTTGCAGACCCAGGTCACCGACCGGGTCGCCGCCTTGCTGCGGCAGCTCAACCCAGCCCTGCCCGCAGAAACCTACAAGCCCTACACCCTGCTGCTGATCGGCATGCTGAACTGGACCGACACCTGGTACCGGCCAGGCGGCAAGATCAAGCCCGCCGAGCTGTGCGAGCGGGTGTCGCGCTTGTTCTTGCAGGGCTTCATGGCCGAGAAAGCCGACTGACAGGCTGCGCTGCGTCGGCGATCTTCCAAGCCGAACCGTGCGCGCCCGTCACATCTGCTGTGATCGCGGCGTGAATTGAAGCCGCGCCGGCGGCCCTCACAGTGCCTGGCCCTGAAGGTCGCCCAAGTCACGGGCAGACCCAAGCAGCCGGCTGCGCAAACAATTGGGAAAACCCTCTGTACAGCTTGCCGATAAGTCCGCAGAATGCATCGCTATTCTAAGTCCGACGAGACGGTTTATGAATGATTCGGTGCCGCTGCTGGCGCTGCACAATGTCCAGGTGGTGTACGGCGGGGCCATCGAAGCGGTGCGCGATGTCTCGCTGCAGGTGCCATCAGGGCGCATCGTCACGCTGCTCGGATCCAACGGTGCTGGCAAGTCGACGGTGCTCAAAGCCATCTCGGCCGTGCTCGAAGCCGAAGACGGCGCGATCGAAAAAGGCGCGATCCTGTGGCAGGGCAGGCCGATCGAGCGCGCCTCTGCCCATGCGGTGGTGGGCCTGGGTCTGGTGCAGGTTCCCGAGGGCCGCCGCCTGTTCGCCACCTTGACGGTCGACGAGAACCTCGTGGTCGGCGCTCACCTGCAAGACCGCGCCACGCTCGACGAGATGCGCGCCTATGTGTACACGCTGTTTCCCCGCCTGGCAGAGCGCAAGCAGCAGTTGGCGGGCTACCTGTCCGGCGGCGAGCAGCAGATGGTGGCGATCGGCCGCGCCTTGATGAGCAAGCCCAAGCTGCTCGCGCTCGACGAGCCCTCGCTGGGGCTGGCGCCGATGATCGTCGCAGAGATCTTCCAGACCATCCAGACGCTGCGCGAGCGCACCGGCTTGACCATCCTGCTGGTCGAGCAAAACGCCCACCGTGCGCTGTCGATTGCCGACCACGGCTACATCATGGAAAACGGCCGCATCGTCCTCGACGGCAGCGCCGATGCGCTGCGCCGCAACACCGATGTGCGCGAGTTCTATCTCGGCATCAGCGCGCAGCAGCAGCGCACCAGCATGAAAGATGTCAAGCACTACAAGCGCCGCAAGAGGTGGCTGTCTTGACGGGCGCTGCCGGCCCGGTGCTGCAGGTGCAGCGCGTGAGCAAATCCTTCGGCGGCGTGAAAGCCGTCAACGAGGTCAGCCTGCAGGTCATGCCGGGAGAGATCGTCAGCCTGATCGGCCCCAACGGCGCCGGCAAGACGACCACCTTCAACCTGATCAGCGGCGTGCTGCCGCTGTCGGGCGGGCGCATCTTGTTCCAGGGCCAGGACACGGCAGGTCTGAAATCATCCGACTACGCCGCCGCAGGCATAGGCCGCACCTTCCAGAACCTGGCACTGTTTCGCAACGGCACGGTGGTCGAGAACCTGCTGATCGGTCGCCACATCCATTTCCGCAGCACGGTGCTGGAGTCGCTGCTGTTCTGGGGCCGGCCGCGGCGCGAGGAGATTGCCGCGCGCGAGAAAGTCGAGCAGATCATCGAATTCCTCGAGATCGAAGAGCTGCGCGACAAACCCGTGGCCAACCTGGCCTATGGCCAGCAAAAGCGCGTCGAACTCGGCCGCGCGCTGGCTTGCGAGCCCCGGCTGCTGCTGCTCGACGAGATCGTCGCGGGCATGAACCGCGAGGAAAAGGAAGACATCGCGCGCTTCACGCTCGACATCCGCGACGAGTTCGGTGCCGCGGTGCTGATGATCGAACACGACATGCAGGTGGTGATGGACCTGTCCGATCGCGTCTATGTGCTCGATTTCGGCTGCCTGATCGCCGAAGGCACACCCGCCGAGGTCGCGGCAAATCCGCAGGTGCTGGCCGCCTACCTGGGCGAGGTGGGTGACCATGCTTGAGCAGGCCAGGCTCGCGGCCGGCGACGCCACGCTGCCCGGGCTGCTGCGCGAGCGCGCACGCGAGCGCGGCGAGCAGGTGGCACTGCGCGAGAAGCACCAGGGCATCTGGCGCGGCACGTGCTGGGCCGATTACTACGCTGCGGCGCGCCACTTCGCGCTCGGCCTGTCCTGCCTGGGTCTGGGACGAGGCGACCGCATCATCATCGCCAGCGAAGACCTGCCGCAGTGGTTTTACGCCGACCTGGGCGCGCAGATGGTGGGCGTGCAGGTCGTGGGCATCTACCCGACCAACCCCTGGCATGAACTGCAGTACATCGCCCGGCACTGCCAGGCTCGGGTGGCGATCGCGGGCGACCAGGAGCAGACCGACAAGATCCTCGACGCGATGGCCAACGGCGACGGCCTGCCCAGCCTCGAGAAGGTCTACACCGTCGACATGAAAGGCCTGCGCCGCTACGAAGCTGGCCGGCCCGACAGCTTCGACGCGTTGCTCGAGCTCGGTCGGCGCAAGCAGGCCGAGGACCCCGAGGCTGCGCGCTGGCTGGATGCGCAGATCGACGCGCTGCGGCCCGACGACATCAACATCCTGGTCTACACCTCGGGCACCACCGGCCCGCCCAAGGGCGCGATGCTCACGCACCGCAACTTCATCTACGGCGCGCATGCCTATGCCAGCGCGCGCCACATGCTCGACAAGCCCTTCGAGTCGGTGTGCTACCTGCCGCTGTGCCATGTGGCCGAGCGCAGCTATTCCACCGTGCTGCACCTGGTCACCGGCGGCTGCGTGAACTTTGCCGAGTCGATCGACACGGTGGCCACCAACATCCGCGAGATCGCGCCCAGCTTCTTTCTCGGCGTACCGCGAATCTGGGAGAAGCTGCAGCAGAGCTTCGAGTTCAGGATGCAGGACAGCGGCCCGCTCCAGCAAGCGGTCTACCGCCTGGGCATGCGCCGCGGGCGGGTGCTGGCGGACCGGCGCCATGCAGGCCGGGCCGGCCTGGGCGACCGCTTGGAGTCCATGCTCTGGCACGCGCTGCTATTCCACAACATGCAAGTCCACATGGGCCTGAACCGCAGCCACACGCGCATGTGCGGTGGTGCCTCGGTCTCGCCCGAGACACTGCGTTTTTTCGACATCATCGGCCTGAGCGTTGGCCAGGGCTATGGGCTCACCGAGTCGGGCGGGCTGTGCTTCGTGCAGCGTCCGGACCGCCCCAACATCCCCGGCAGCTGCGGCCTGCCGCTGCCCGCGACCGAATGGCGACTCGGCCCCGACATGGAGATCTTCGTGCGCTCACCCGGCGTGTTCCAGGGCTATTTGTTCGACGAGCAAGGCACCCGGGACGTGCTGTCGGCCGACGGCTGGCTGGCCAGCGGCGACATCGTCGAGCAATTGGCCGACGGCGAGGTCGCGATCGTCGACCGCAAGAAGGCCATCATCATCACCAGCGGCGGCAAGAACATCGCGCCCTCCGAGATCGAGAACGCCCTCAAAGACAGCCCGTTCATCCGCGAGGCCATCGTCGTCGGCGAGGGCCGCAAGTTCCTCGGCGGGCTGATCCAGATCGACTTCGACACCGTGGGCCGCTGGGCCGGCGAGCGCGACCTGCAGTACACGACCTACAAGTCCTTGACCGCGCTGGCCGAGGTCCGCGAACTGATACAGGGCGTGGTCGACGAGGTCAACCTGCGTTTCGCCCGGGTCGAAAACATCCGCCGCTTTGTCATCCTCGACAAAGAGCTAGACCACGACGACGGCGAACTCACTGCGACGCAAAAAGTGCGCCGCGGTCTCATCAACCAGAAATTCGCGCGCGAGCTCGCGAACATCTACGGAGCGGATGCCTGAGGCACACGACCACACAACATGGGACGATACATCGAAGACATGACCGTAGGCGAGACCTGGCAAAGCCAGCGCCTGAGCAAGCAGGACGGCACGGTGGTGCAACAGGACTTGTTCACGATCATGATGCGGGCCCGCCCGATCACAGCGTGACAAGGCCTGACCCGGCGCATGCGCTGCTCGGCCCGACCCAGGGCTGGACGCTGTCGCACGCCTGGCGCCGTCAGGCGGCACGCCACGGCGACCGGCATTTCATCTCGTACGCCGGCCGCGACCGTGCCGGTGACTGCGCCTTCAGCTTCAGCCGGCCTGACTCGCTGCTGGGCAGGCTGGTCGAGTTCATCCAATACCCGCCCGGCTTTGCGCTCGGCCCCCTGGATCCACCAGCCGCCGGGTCTGCACCATGAGCTTTCTCTTCGAACTGCTGATCTCGGGGCTGGCCATCGGCGCGATCTACGGCTTGATCGCGATGGCCTTCGCGGTCATCTTCAAGTCCACCGGCATCGTCAATTTCGCGCAGGGCGAGATGGGCATGCTGACGGCCTACGCGACCTGGTCGTTCGCGGTGCACTGGGGCACGGGTTCGCTGCTCACCGTGCTGGCCGCGCTGGTGATCGGCGCGCTGATCGGCTTGGTGGCCGAGCGGCTGGTGATGCGCCCGATGCTGGGCGAGCCGGTGCTGTCGGTGGTGCTCGTCACGGTGGGCATGGCCGTGATCCTGCGCTCGATCGTGATGATGTTCTGGGGCGCCTCGCCGCTGAAGTTCGAGATGGCTGGGGCCGACACCATCGTCCAGGCCGGCGGCATCGGCCTGCGCGGCAGTCAGATCGCGGTC
>CALQBT020000053.1 GCA_943328885.2 Bordetella parapertussis
GCACCTGCTGTGCTACGCGATGAAGGCCAATTCCAGCCTGGCAGTGATCAAGACCTTTGCCGACATGGGTTTGGGCTTCGACATCGTCTCGGGCGGCGAGTTGGCACGCGTGATCGCAGCCGGTGCCGATCCGGCCAAGGTGGTGTTTTCGGGCGTGGGCAAGACCCGCATCGAAATGGCTGCGGCACTGGAAGCCGGCGTCAAGTGCTTCAACGTCGAGAGCGAGGCAGAGTTGTCGACGCTGTCGGCGGTCGCCTCGAGTTTGGGCCGGACGGCCGCGGTCAGCCTGCGCGTCAACCCAGACGTCGATGCCAAGACCCACCCCTACATCTCGACCGGCCTGAAAGGCAACAAATTCGGCGTCGCGCATGAGCTCGCTCGCGCGGTCTACGCCCAGGCTGCCAAGCTGCCTGGCCTGCGGGTGGTGGGCATCGACTGCCACATCGGCTCGCAAATCACCGAGGTCGCACCCTATCTGGATGCGCTGGAGCGGCTGCTGGATCTGGTCGAACAGGTCGAGGCCGACGGCACGCCCATCCATCACCTCGACCTGGGCGGCGGCCTGGGTATCACCTACACCGACGAGCGCCCCCCCGACGCAGGCGAACTGATCGCCCGGTTGCTAGCGCGCATCGACGCACGTGGCCATGGCCATCGCGAACTGCTGATGGAGCCCGGCCGCTCCCTGGTCGGCAACGCCGGCGTGCTGCTGACCGAAGTGCTGGTGCTCAAGCCTTCTCCGGAGAAGAACTTCTGTATCGTCGATGCGGCGATGAACGACTTGGTTCGCCCAGCGATGTACCAGGCCTGGATGGGCATCGTGCCTTGCAGCCAGCGCGATGAAGCCACACTGACCTGGGATGTCGTGGGGCCGGTCTGCGAGTCGGGCGACTGGTTGGGCCGCGACCGCGCGCTGGCGCTGCAGGCCGGTGACCTGCTGGCCGTGCTGTCTGCTGGCGCCTACGGCATGACGATGGCCAGCAACTACAACACCCGGCCGCGCGCCGCCGAGGTGATGGTCGATGCCGGCCAGGCAACGCTGATCCGCCGCCGCGAGACCGTACAAGAGCTGTTTGGCAACGACATCCTCCCCAGTTGAAGGCCGATCGGGCCTTGGACACACCACAGCGCCCGAGCTTCAGTCCACACTGTGGTTCCTCAGGCCGACCAGATTCAGCACGCGGACGCCACCGTATTCGACACGGATCAGCCGGTCTGCCTGCAAGGCATTGAGGGCCGAGTTCACACGCTGGCGTGACAGCCCGACCAGGTAAGCCAGTTCCTGCTGGGTGATGCGCAACAACTGTCCCACGCCGGGGTAGAGCACCGGGTGAAACAGCGCAGCCAAGCTGCGCGCGACCCGCGCATCGGGCTGGTTGGCGCGGTCAATCTCGCGCGCCGCGATGAATTGACCCAGCCGCTCGTTGAGCTGATTCATCACGAAACGGTTGAATGGGATGCTGCGCTCGAGCAAGCGCCAGAACACCGCCACCGGCAGACCGGCGACCGTGCTCTTGCGCAGCGCCTCGATGTTGTAGCGATAGATCTCGCGCTTGAGCAGCGTGCCCTCGCCGAACCAGGCCCCGGGCGGCAGACCGGTGTAGGTGATCTGCTGGCCCTCAAGGCTGACATTGCTCATCTTGAGCAGGCCGTCGATCACACCGAACCAGAAGGTCGACGGCGCGCCCGTGCGGCAGACTCGCTCGCCGGTTTCGGCGCTGACCACCTGTAGCGCGGCTGCCGCCTCCTGCCGATCGGCTTCCGAGATCACGGCCAACCATGGGATATTGATCAACTCGGCCGCAGTGGGCGAGCGCGCGCGCTGTCGCAGCCTGGGAGCGGAGGGGTTCATTTAGACGATCTAGATCAATAACCTGGGAAAGCCCGATCAGGGAAGACCCTTTAATTGTCGTCGCACCGACAAAAAAGCGTCAAACGAAGTCCTAGCATACGCTCGCAATCGCTGACCGGCCCTTCTTGGCTTGGTCATGCCGAAGGAGTTGCCTTGCTGACGACCTGTCCCCGCCTCTTGCTCGACCACGCCCGCCAGCGGCCAGATGCCGCAGCGCTGCGCGAAAAGGAATACGGCATTTGGCATACCACCAGTTGGTCTGAGTTGGCCAGCCTGGTGCGCGATCTGGCCTGCGGCATGGCCGAGGCCGGTCTGGGCGCAGGTCAGCATGTGGTGCTCGTGGGTGACAACCGGCCTAGGCTCTATGCCAGCATGTTGGCGGTGCAATCGCTGGGGGCGGTGCCGGTGCCCCTGTACCAGGATGCGGCCAGCAGCGAATTCGTCTTTCCGATCAACAACGCCGAGGTGGTGTTCGCTGTGGTGGAAAACCAGGAGCAGGTCGACAAGTTGCTCGAGATCCGCAACCAATGCCCTTTGCTGGCGCGGATCTGGTTCGACGCTCCCCGCGGCTTGCGCAAGTACGATGAGCCTGGCTTGAGTTCCCTCGATGCGCTGGTCGAAGCAGGTGCAGCACGCAAGCTGCGCGATCCTGGCTTCTTCGACGCCGAGGTGACAAAACTCAGGCCCGATGATGTCGCAGCGATGTTCTTCACCTCGGGTACCACCGGCAACCCCAAGGGCGTGGTGCACACCCACGCCTCGCTGCTGGACCGGGCCCAGGCCGGCAAGGACTTCGATCGCTTGACCGAGCGCGAGGAGGTGCTGGCTTATATGCCGCTGGCCTGGATCGGCCAGAACATCTTCAGCTATGCCCAGTGGCTGGCCTGCGGCTACATCGTCAACTGCCCGGAATCGGCGGCCACCGTCACGATAGACCTCAAAGAGGTCGGCCCGACCTATTACTTTGCGCCGCCGCGCATCTTCGAAGGCTTGCTCACGACCGTGATGATCCGGATGGAGGACGCTTCAAGCCTCAAGCGGTGGCTGTTCCAGCGCTGCATGGCGCTGGCCCGACGCGTCGGCCCGGCACGGCTCGATGGCAAGCCCGTCTCCTGGATCGATCGCCTGAAGTGGCGCCTGGGCGACCTGGCGATCTATGGCCCGCTGCGCAACAGCCTGGGTTTCAGTCGGGTGCGCGTGGCCTACACCGCGGGCGAGGCGATCGGGCCCGACCTGTTCAGCTTCTACCGCTCGATCGGCATCAACCTCAAACAACTCTACGGCTCGACCGAAACCGCTGTGTTCGTCTGCCTGCAACCCGACCATGAGGCGAGATCCGATACCGTCGGTGTGCCAATCGCCGGGGTGGAGATCAAACTCACGGACAGCGGCGAAATCCTGATCAAGAGCCCGGGTCTGCTCAAGGAATACTACAAGAACCCTTCAGCCACCGCCGAGGCCTTGACGCCCGACGGCTGGTTCCACAGCGGGGACGCTGGATTCCTGGACGCCGGCGGACACCTGAAGATCATCGATCGCCACAAGGATGTGGGCCGCCTCAAGGGCGGTCCACATGACGGCGCGATGTTCGCTCCCAAGTATGTCGAGAACAAGCTCAAGTTCTTCCCCTACATCAAGGAGGCGGTGGCCTTCGGCGACCAGCGCAGCGCGGTCTGCGCCTTTGTCAACATCGATGCCGAGGCGGTGGGCAACTGGGCCGAGCGGCGCAACCTCGGCTACGCCGGCTACGCCGACCTCGCGCAAAAACCTGAGGTCTACGCATTGATCCGTGACTGCGTCGAACAGATCAACGCCGACCTGGCGCAGGATGAACTGCTCGCAGGCAGCCAGATCAGCCGCTTCCTGGTGCTGCACAAGGAACTCGATGCCGACGATGGCGAGATGACGCGCACCCGCAAGGTCAAACGCGGCGCGATCTTCGAGAAGTACCAAGTGCTGGTCGACGCGCTGTACGGTGGCAAGACAGAGCAGTTCATCGAGACCGCGGTCAGGTTCGAGGACGGTCGGTCGGGCAGCGTCTCGGCCACCCTGAAGATCGGCGACGCCACCACCCTGCCTGCCCTGAAGAAAGCCTCCTGACATGGCCAATGAAGCGCATAGCCAAGCCCCCGGCAACGTCATCCTCGAGGTCAAGAACATCTCGCTGGCTTTCGGCGGTGTCAAGGCGCTGACCGACATCAGCTTCGACGTGCGCGAGCATGAGATCCGAGCGATCATCGGCCCCAACGGCGCGGGCAAGAGCAGCATGCTCAACTGCATCAACGGCGTCTATCAACCGCAGCAGGGCAGCATCACCTTCCGCGGTCAGTCCTTCTCGCACATGAACTCGCGTCAAGTCGCCGAGATGGGCGTGGCGCGCACGTTCCAGAACCTGGCACTGTTCAAGGGCATGAACGTCATTGACAACATCATGACCGGACGCAACCTGAAGATGAAGACCAACATCTTCCAACAAGCCTTTCGCAACCCCTTGGGCATCGGCCGGGCCGAGCGTGAAGAAGAAGAGCACCGCGCTTTCGTCGAGCACATCATCGACTTCCTCGAGATCCAGGCACACCGCAAGACCCCGGTGGGCCGCCTGCCCTACGGCCTGCAAAAGCGCGTCGACCTGGGACGCGCGCTGGCGATGGAACCGAAGGTGCTGCTGCTCGACGAACCGATGGCGGGCATGAACGTCGAAGAGAAACAAGACATGTGCCGCTTCGTGCTCGAGGTCAACGACGAGTTCGGCGCCACTATCGTGCTGATCGAGCACGACATGGGCGTGGTGATGGACATCTCCGACCGCGTGGTGGTGCTGGACTACGGCAAGAAGATCGGCGACGGCAGCCCCGACGAGGTGCGCCAGAACGAGGACGTGATCAGCGCGTACCTCGGCACCTCACACTGACGGCGCAGCGGAGACACAGATGGGTTTCTTCATCGAAGCAACGATCGGCGGCCTGATGTCGGGCATGCTGTACGCGCTAGTGGCGCTGGGCTTCGTGCTCATCTTCAAGGCCAGCGGCGTGTTCAATTTCGCACAGGGCGCGATGGTGCTGTTCGCAGCATTGGCGATGGCGCGCTTTGCCGAGTGGATTCCAAGGTACCTCGGCCTTGACAGCAAGCTGCTGGTCAACCTGCTGGCCTTTGGCGCCGCGATGGTGGTGATGATCGCGGTGGCCTGGGTGATCGAGCGACTGGTGCTGGGGAAATTGGTCAACCAAGAGGGCATCACGTTGCTGATGGCCACGCTGGGCATCACCTACTTCCTCGACGGCTTCGGCCAGACCGTGTTCGGCTCGGACATCTACAAAATCGACGTGGGCATGCCCAAGGAGCCGATCTTCCTGTTCGAGAAGGTCTTCGAAGGCGGCGTGCTGGTCAGCCAGGAAGACCTGATGGCGGCCGCGGTGGCGACTGTGCTGGTTGCGGTGCTGGCGGCGTTCTTCCAGTACACCGGCACCGGCCGGGCGCTGCGCGCGGTGGCCGACGACCACCAAGCTGCACAGTCGATCGGCATTCCGCTGAACCGCATTTGGGTCATTGTCTGGGCGGTGGCCGGCTTCGTCGCGCTGGTGGCCGGCATCATCTGGGGCAGCAAGCTCGGGGTGCAGTTCTCGCTCTCGCAGGTGGCGCTGAAGGCGCTGCCGGTGGTCATCCTGGGCGGGCTGACCTCGGTACCGGGCGCCATCATCGGCGGGTTGATCATCGGCGTGGGCGAAAAACTCAGCGAGGTCTACATCGGGCCGTTCTTCGGTGGCGGCATCGAGATCTGGTTCGCCTACGCGCTGGCGCTGCTGTTCCTGCTGGTGCGTCCGCAGGGGCTGTTCGGCGAAAAAATCATCGACCGCGTCTGAGCGCAGAACAAGAAGACACCGGAGACCCACATGCTCTATCGCGAAAATGGCCAGTTCAAAACCAGCTACCGGGCTGACCAGCAGATCTTCCCGATCGCACAGGACCGCTACCTGATCCTGACGCTGATGGCCTTCGCCTTTCTCGCCGTGCCCTTCTTGGCCAGCGAGTACATGCTGCGTGCAATCCTGATCCCGTTCCTGATCCTGTCGTTGGCCGCGCTGGGCCTCAACATCCTGGTGGGCTACTGCGGCCAGATCTCGCTGGGCACCGGGGGCTTCATGGCCGTGGGCGCATATGCTGCGTACAACCTGCTGGTGCGCATAGACGGCATGCCGCTGGTGCTGGCGATCCTGCTGGGTGGCCTGTTCTCGATGGGCGTTGGCGTGATCTTCGGCATCCCCAGCCTGCGCATCAAGGGCATGTACCTGGCGGTGGCGACGCTGGCCGCGCAATTTTTCTGCGACTGGGCGTTCCTGCGCATCAAGTGGCTGACCAATGATTCGTCCTCAGGCTCGGTCAGCGTAGCCGGTCTGAAACTGTTCGGCTGGAGTATCGAAACCCCAGCCGACAAGTACCTGTTCTGCCTGGGCTTTCTAGCGGTTTTCGCACTGCTGGCCAAAAACCTGGTGCGCAGCCACATCGGCCGCGAGTGGATGGCCATTCGCGACATGGACGTCGCCGCGGCGGTGATCGGCATCCGTCCGGTTTACGCCAAGCTCACCGCCTTCGCCGTCAGTTCGTTCATCGTCGGTGTGGCCGGCGCCTTGTGGGCCTTCGTCTACCTTGGGTCTTGGGAGCCGGCGGCCTTCTCGATCGACCGTTCGTTCCAACTGTTGTTCATGATCATCATCGGCGGGCTGGGTTCGATCATGGGCAGCTTCTTCGGCGCGGCCTTCATCGTCGTGTTGCCGATCGTGCTCGACCAGGCACCAGCCTGGCTGGGCGTCTCACTCGACACCGCGTTCACCTCGCACCTCACTTTCATGATTTTCGGTGCGTTGATCGTGTTCTTCCTGATCGCCGAGCCTCATGGCCTGGCACGCCTGTGGTCCATCGGCAAGGAAAAGCTGCGCCTATGGCCCTTCCCGCACTGAACCCATCCCCTTCTTTCCCCGGCACTGACGAGTGCTACTTTTCCTACCTCTGGAGGCAAACATGAATTTCAGATCCCTCGTCCTTTCGGTCGCCATATTGGCCGCTGGCCTGAGTGCGGTGTTGAGCACACCGGCTTATGCCCAGGCCAAGGAACAGTTCTTTCCAGCACTGGTCTACCGCACTGGCGCGTTTGCGCCCAACGGCGTGCCCTTCGCCAACGGCTTCATCGACTATATGAAGCTCGTGCGTGCGCGGGGCGGCATCAACGGTGTTCAGATCGTCTGGGAAGAATGCGAGACGGCCTACGCCACCGACAAGGGCGTCGAGTGCTACGAGCGCCTGAAGGGCAAGCATGGCGGCGCGACGGTGTTCCAGCCGCTGTCGACCGGCATCACCTTCGCGCTGACCGAGAAAGCCCCCGGCGACAAGATCCCGCTGATCACTTCGGGCCTGGGCCGCGCCGACTCGGTCGACGGCATGGTCTTCAAGTACAACTTCCCGCTGCTGGGCACCTACTGGACCGGCGCCGATATCCTGGTGCAACACATCGCCAAGATAGAAGGCGGCTTCGACAAGCTCAAGGGCAAGAAGATCGCGCTGGTCTACCACGACAGCCCTTATGGCAAGGAGCCGATCGCCGCGCTACAAGAGCGCAGCAAGTTGAACGGCTTCGAGTTGCAACTGCTGCCGGTCACATCGCCCGGTGTGGAGCAGAAGGCTACCTGGCTGCAGGTGCGCCAGAGCAAGCCCGATTACGTCTTCCTGTGGGGATGGGGCGTGATGAACTCGGCCGCCTTGAAGGAGGCGGTGGCCACCGGCTACCCGCGCGAGAAGATGTACGGCGTTTGGTGGTCGGGTGCCGAGCCCGATGTCAAGGATGTCGGCGCCAACGCCAAGGGCTACAGCGCGCTGGCGATGCAGCATGGCGCGGAGCCCAATGCCAAGATCGTGCAGGACATCCTGAAGGAAGTGCACGGCAAGGGCCAGGGCACCGGCCCCAAGGAAGAAGTCGGCCAAGTGCTCTACGTGCGCGGCGTGATAGCCTCGATGTTGGCTATCGAGGGCGTCAGGCGCGCGCAAGAGCGCTTCGGCAAGGGCAAGGTGATGAGCTCCGACCAGACGCGCTGGGGCCTGGAAAACCTGAACCTCGACCAGAAGAAACTCGACGCACTGGGCTTCGCAGGCGTGCTGCGCCCGACCTCCACCTCTTGCGCCGACCACTTGGGTTCATCTTGGGCTCGCATCCACACCTGGGACGGCACCAAATGGGCCTTCTCGTCGGACTGGTACCAGGCCGACGACGCACTGCTCAAGCCGCTGGTCAAGGCCTCCGCCGAAAAATACCTGAACGAAAAGAAACTGTCGCGCAGGGCCCCGGCCGATTGCCAGTCTTGATCTGAGGTTCTTCCGGGCCCTGCGAGGGGCCCTCTTCGAAGCGCCATGGGCAAGCGCTTCGAAGAGCACATAAAGGCATGCGATGAGCAACATCCTTCTCAATGTCAGCGGCATCGAGGTCATCTACAACCACGTGATCCTGGTGCTCAAGGGCGTCTCGCTCGAAGTGCCCGAGGGCAAGGTCGTCGCGTTGCTGGGCGGCAACGGCGCCGGCAAGACCACCACGCTGCGCGCGGTCAGCAACCTGCTGGCCGGCGAGCGCGGCGAGGTGACCAAGGGCTCGATCTCGCTGCGCGGCGAGCGCATCGAACGACTCAGCACCTCCGACATGGTCAACCGCGGCGTGATCCAGGTGATGGAGGGTCGGCACTGTTTTGCCCACCTGACCATCGAGGAGAACCTGCTCACCGGTGCCTACACCCGCAAGGATGGCAAGGGGGCGGTGGCGGCGACGCTTGACAAGGTCTACAACTACTTTCCGCGCCTGAAACTGCGGCGCAGCAGCCAGGCCGCCTACACCTCGGGTGGTGAACAACAGATGTGCGCAATCGGCCGGGCACTGATGGCCAACCCCAAGATGGTGCTGCTGGACGAACCCAGCATGGGCCTGGCGCCGCAGATCGTCGAGGAGGTGTTCGAGATCGTCAAGGACTTGAACACCAAGGAGCAGGTCACCTTCCTGCTGGCCGAGCAGAACACCAATATCGCGCTCCGTTATGCAGACTACGGCTACATCCTCGAGAACGGCCGCATCGTGCTGGACGGCGTGGCCAAGGACCTGCGCGAGAACGAAGACGTCAAGGAGTTCTACCTCGGGATGGGCGGCGGAGATCGAAAGAGCTTCAAGGATGTCAAGAGCTACAAGCGCCGCAAGCGCTGGCTCGCATGACGCCCGACGGCGCAGGAGCCCGCGATGACTGATGACACGGCTGTTGATGCGAGGCCCTTCGATGCAGCCGAGGCACTGCAGAACTTGCAGCGCGGCCTGCGCGCCCTGGGGCTGACCGAGCGCGCGGGCCGTTTCGAGCGGCGCGGCACCGCGATCGCCCGGGCGGTGATCGACGGCGTGACTATCCGTGCGGCCAGGGTCAAGCGGCCGTCGCGCAACGGCCCCGAATGGATCGAACGAGTGCTTCGCAGCAGCGCCGATGCCCGTGATTTCGTCGCCGACTTGAAGAAACAACTGGCGCAATGGAGCGACCGTGATGACTGAGTATTTCGACGCGCTGGAGCGGCGCGCGCCCGAGGTCCGCGAAGCCGCGCTGATGGCGGCGCTGCCTGGCCATATCGCTCAGGCCCAACGCGCTACCAGTGCTTTTGCGCTCTCGCTTGCCGACGTGGAGGCGGCCAATGTCACCAAGCGATCGGCGCTCGCACGCCTGCCGGTGATCCGCAAGCACGAGTTGTTGGAGCGGCAGAAAGCGCTGCGTGCCGACCTGTCACAGCACGACCCTTTCGGCGGCTTCTCGGCCATAGGCTGGCGCGGCCTGCGCGCGGGCCAAGGCGCGCGCCGGGTCTTCCAGTCGCCCGGGCCGATCTACGAGCCTGAGGGCCTGGGGCAAGACTACTGGCGCATGGCGCGCGCGATCTTCGCGGCCGGCTTTCGTGCGGGTGATCTGGCCCACTGCAGCTTCAGCTACCACCTGACCCCGGCTGGCGCAATGATGGAGAGCGGCGCCCATGCCGTCGGCTGCACAACTTTTGCTGGCGGCGTCGGCAACACCGAGTTGCAGTTGCAGGCAGTGGCCGAATTGCGGCCGCACGGCTACATCGGCACCCCCAGCTTCCTGAAGATCCTGGTCGACAAGGCGTCGGAAACAGGCTTGTCGATCGCCTCATTGACCAAGGCCATGGTGGGTGGCGAAGCCTGTCCGCGCGCCTGCAGGATAGACAGCTGCGATTTTTGGAAGCTGCTGGGCAACTGATGAGCCCGTAAGTCCGCACGCCAAGCCAGCGACAATGACCCAGCGTCTAAATTGATTGTTGATCATGGCTTTTTGCTTCCC
>CALQBT020000054.1 GCA_943328885.2 Bordetella parapertussis
AAGCCCATCGCATCGGCCATGCGCAGCGACACCATGTCGTGCACGCCGGGGGCGGTGATCAATCCGGGTTGCTGCAGGCGCTGGCGCAGACTGGGGGTGTGGCTGTTCATAGGGGGCGATCTTCGCACCTGACAGCCCCCTGTGGACCCAGGCTTGGTTCAGGGATGACCCTGACCCAGGCTCGGGGCTTGTGACGCGCGGGCGCTCAGGCCGCTGTCTTGGCCGGCGCGCGCTTGCCGAGCTCGATTTTGGCGATCGCGTTGCGGTGCACTTCGTCCGGGCCATCGACGATGCGCACCGTGCGCTGGTGGGCATAGGCCTCGGCCAGCCAGGTGTCTTGGCTGACGCCGGCAGCACCAAAGGCCTGGATCGCCCAATCGACCACCTTGCAGCTCATGTTGGGCGCGACCACCTTGATCATCGCGATCTCGGCCTTCGCTGCCTTGTTGCCCGCCACGTCCATGCGGTGCGCGGCGTTGAGCGTGAGCAGCCTGGCCTGGTCGATCATGCAACGGCTCTCGGCGATGCGCTCGGCCCAGACCGATTGCTGAGACAAGGCTTTGCCGAAGGCGATGCGGTTCTGCAGCCGGTCGCACATCAGCTCGAGCGCGCGCTCGGCAGCGCCGATCGAACGCATGCAGTGGTGGATGCGCCCAGGCCCAAGCCGGCCCTGCGCGATCTCGAAACCTCGTCCTTCACCGAGCAAGATGTTGGCCACCGGCACCCGCACGTTGTCGAGCCGCACTTCCATGTGGCCATGCGGCGCGTCGTCGTAGCCGAACACGCTCAGAGGACGCAGCACGGTGACCCCGGGCGTGTCGCGCGGCACCAGCACCATCGACTGCTGCGAATGACGCGGGCCGTCCGGGTCGGTCTTGCCCATCACGATGAAGATCGCGCAGGTCGACACGCCGGCACCCGACGAATACCACTTGGTACCGTTGATGACGTAGTGGTCGCCATCGCGCTGGATGCTGGTCTGGATGTTGGTGGCATCTGACGAGGCCACCGCCGGCTCGGTCATCAGGAATGCCGAGCGAATATCTCCTCTCAGCAGCGGCTCGAGCCAGCGGTCTTTCTGCTCATGGCTGCCGTAGCGCTCGATGGTCTCCATGTTGCCGGTGTCAGGCGCCGAGCAGTTGAACACCTCGCCCGACCAGCTCACGCGGCCCATCACCTCGCACAGCGGCGAGTAATCGAGGTTGTTCAGACCGGTGGGCGCGCGGTCGCTGTGCGGCAGGAACATGTTCCACAGCCCGGCAGCGCGGGCCAACGGCTTGAGTTCCTCGATCAGGTCCGAGGGCTGCCATTCGGTGCCGAGCTTGCGACGCGCGTGCAACTCTTCGTGATGGCGCGCTTCATTGGGATAGATGTGCTGGTCGAAAAAGGCGTTGAGTCGGTCTAGCAGCTCGCGGGTGCGGGCAGAGGGTTCAGCGAACATCGGTTTCTCCTGGTCTGGCGGTGTCGGGCGTCATGCGGTTGCGCGTCGTCCCTGGCAGCCACTGGGTGGAAATTGAAGCACCCGACCCGCAGCCCGAAGGTCGCCAACGTGACGTGCGGCGGGTCGGCATCGGCCACTGTCTGCGCCAGCGCAAAGTCCTGCGCAACGGGCGACCTGCGGGCGCGACATGCTCGCAACATTGCGCGCGTGTCGCGGCCAAGGCAGCGCGGCGGACTTCGAGCGCTGCCCATCACCGACTGCCCGGTTCGGGCTTCACGCTCAAGATAACGGTTACAATGCTGCATTGCAGCATCAAACAAAAGAGCATCTGCATGGACATCCAGACCATCGGCGTGATCGGCGCCGGCACCATGGGCAACGGCATCGCACAGGCCTGCGCGCTCAAGGGCCTGAACGTGGCGATGGTCGATATCGACTCGGCCGCTGTTGAGCGCGGCCTGGGACAAGTCGCCGCCAGCCTGGAACGCTTGGTCAAGAAGGACAAGCTCAGCGCGGCCGACCAGGCCGCAGTCATGAGCAGGATTCAGACCAGCACCGACTACCGCAGCCTGCTGCCAGCGCAGTTGGTGATCGAGGCGGCGACCGAGAACGAAGGCCTCAAGCGCAAGATCCTGGCCCAGCTCGTACGCGGCCATCGACGAAGTCACTGCCCGGCGCGTGCTCGCCGCGTACAAACCCAGAGTGGCGGTGCAGGCCGAATCGATGCAAAACGCATCGGTACTGCGCCAGACCGGCGATGCCTGGATCATGCCATTCCTGATAACCCTGTCGTAGAGCGCCATTGGTCTGCCTCGTGCTGAATCGCGAAGGGCCGACGTTCGCGCAAAGCCGCCGCAGCGTCAATCGCCGGCGGCGTGCCGACGGATCTGAAGCCAGGAATCCGGCACGATCGAAACGCGAACCGGGGCGCCAGACCGATAAACGAGTAAACTGATGAAACAGCCGCGATGGCTGCGATTAAAATAATTTGACGTTCGTGGGCTGAGATGGCGGGAGCCCTTTTCGAAACCGCAGGAGACTCGACGATGCTGAATTCCCTGGTGCGCGGTGCCGCGCTGTTTGCCGCCCTGGTCTGCGCGAACGCGCAGTCGCAGACTATTGAGTGGACCGCCGGCCAGCTCGGCGGCGGCTGGTACACCATCGTGGCAGGCACCTCGAAACTGCTCGAAGAAAGAGTGCCCGGCCTCACCGTCAAGGTGGTGCCGGGGGGTGGGGCGGCGAACCCGAGCAAAGTGCAAAATGGCCAGAGCCAGCTCGGCATGAGCATCGACATCTTCGCGAAGATGGCCCGCGATGGCAGCGGCACCTATGCCGGCAAGCCTCACCCCAAGCTGCTGATGATTGGCCAAAGCCTTGGCGACACGCCGTTTCATATGATCCGCGCCGCCAGTGCCAAGCTCGGGTTCGATGAGATCCTGCAGGGGCGCGATGTCAAGATTGGCGTGGTCAAGTCGGGCGCCACCGACGAGATCGCGTTTCGATGGGTCATGGAGCACTACGGCCAGACCTACGACAGCCTGCGCTCGCGTGGCTACAAGATCGTGCAGGGCGATTACAGCGAACTGGCCTCGGCGTTCAAGGATGGCCAGATCGACTATGTGTTCTTCGCGCAAGGCCTGCCGGGGGCATCCGTTATCGACATGTCGACCAGCCGCGAGGCTCAGCTGCTCGATTTTCCCAAGGCACTGACCGATTTCGTCTACAAGAAATACGGCATGGGCACCGGACTGATTCCCGCGGGCACCTACCCCAAGTACCAGGGGCGCGATGTCTCCGTTCTGTCGATGGCGACCACGCTGATCACCTCCAGCGATGTCGCCGACGATGTCGTCTACAAGGTGACTCGCGCCCTGTGCGAGAGCCAGCCGCGGCTGCCCTCGGTACATGCCAGCCTGAAGGACTTCGACTGCAAAACAGCCGTCAGGATCCGCCCGATCCCGGTTCATCCGGGCGCACTGAAATACTACAAGGAGCGCGGCTGGGTCCAGGACTGAGGCGTGCGCAAACTCACCGCCGCCGGCTGGCTGGTGGCCGGCGCTCTCGCGCTGGCGGCTGCGCTGTTCCATCTGTACACCGCCGGCTTCGGCTTCTTCGAGCCCAGGCAGCAGCGCTCGCTGCACCTGATGATGCTGCTGCCGCTGGCCTTCCTGATCTTTCCGGCCAGCCGTCACTCGCCGCTCGAGCGGCCGTCAGCGCTCGACTGGCTGCTGGCCGCGTTGGCGGTCTTGCCCAATGCGTATTCGCTGCTCGAGGCCAACTCGATCAACATGCGCATGGAAAACGTCGATCCGCTGTCGCCGCTGCAGCTCGCTCTGGGCACGCTGGTCACCGTGCTGCTGCTGGAGGCGATTCGTCGTGCGGTGACGCCGGTGCTCGCCGGGCTGATTGGCGTCGGGATCGCTTACCTCTTCCTGACCGAATACATGCCGGGCATGCTGGCCTACCGGAACATGCCGTTCCCGGAAATCGTCGAGACGATGTACCTGCTCAACGGCATGGGCCTGTACGGGTCGATCACCGGCATCGCCGCCACCATGGTGGCCACCTTCGTGGTGTTCGGGTCTTTCGTCGAAGGCAGCGGCATCGGCCGGCTGTTCCACAACCTGGGCATGCGCGCCGCAGGCCGCTATGCGGGAGGGCCGGCGAAGGTCGAGGTGATCAGTTCAGCGCTGTTCGGCACGATCAGCGGTTCGTCGGTGGCCAATGTGTTCGCCACCGGTTCGTTCACGATCCCCGCAATGATCAGGCTCGGCTACAAGAAGCATTTTGCCGCGGGGGTGGAGGCGGCCTCTTCGGTGGGTGGCCAGATCATGCCGCCGGTCATGGGCGCCGGGGCCTTCGTGATGGCCGAGATCACCAACACGCCGTACTCGACGATCGCAGTGAGCGCGCTGCTGGGCGCGCTGTGCTACTTCTTCATGATCCTGGTGTCGGTTCATTTCGAGGCCAAGCGCCTGCGCCTGGCCGGCTGTCGCGAAGACGAGCTGCCCTCGTGGGCCGAGATTCGGCGCGATCTGCATCTGCTGATACCGGTGGCGGTGCTGATCGGGCTGCTGATCGCGGGCTACTCGCCTTACTTCGCCGCGTTCTGGGCGACGCTGTCCATGCTGCCGGTGTCCTGGATGCGTTCGCATACACGCTTGTACCCGCGTCAGCTGGCCGCGATCCTCGTTGGCGCAGGGCGCAACATGACGGTGGTGGGACTGGCCTGCGCCGGTGCCGGTATCCTCGTCGCCTGCCTGACGGTCACCGGGGTGGTGGTGTCGTTTTCGTCGGTGGTGGTGACCCTGGCGGGCACCAGTCTGCTGCTGGCCGGTGGTCTGCTGATGGTGGTGACCCTGGTGCTGGGCATGGGAGTGCCCACCACCGCCGCCTACATCATCGGCGCGGCCATCGGCGCCCCTATCCTCGTCAAGCTGGGCGTGCCGGTGCTGGCGGCGCACATGTTCGTGTTCTATTTCGCGATCCTGGCGGATGCGACTCCGCCGGTGTCGGTGGCCTCTTATGCGGCCGCGTCGATTGCCGGTGCCGATCCGATGCTCACCGGGATGGCGGCGTTCCGGCTGGGCCTGGCGGGATTTCTGGTGGGCTACTCCTATCTGTTCTCGCCGGCGCTGCTGATGCAGGGGCCGGTGCTCGACATCATCGGGCAGACGCTCGTCTACCTGATGGGCCTGACTCTCCTGGCGGGCGGGCTCTCGGCCTATTTCTGCGGCGATCTGGGCTGGCGCCTGCGGGTGGCGATGGTGAGCAGCGGACTGCTGCTGGTGCTGGGCCACGGCGTCGATGCCTGGTGGCGCGTGCTGATCGAGGCCGCGGTGATCGTCCTGGTGTGGGCTTTGCAGCGTTCGCGGCGAGTGGCGCCTGACGAAGTGTCCTTGAACCCCGAACGGAGAGGCGGCCGATGAAGCCCGACACGATCGAGCAGATGGTGGTTCGTCTGGTCCGCTGGCCGCTGCGCATGAAGCGGCGCCACGGCGTGGGCGACGTCGAGCATTCGATGCCAGGCGTCGTGATCAGGCTGCGGACCCGCGAGGGGGCTGTCGGCTGGGGAGAAGCTGCGCCCTGGTCGGTTTTCTCGGGTACCGCCGAGGCCTGCGCACAGGCCCTCCAGATCTACCTCAAGCCGCTGGTGCTGGGCGCGCACCCGCAGCAGCTGCCGCTGCTGATGCAGGCGGCCGACAAGGTGATCGTGGGTCACCCCGAGGCGAAGGCCGCGCTCGAAATGGCCTTGCTCGATCTGCTCGGTCATGCCAGCGGCCTGCGGGTGGCCGAGCTGATCGGGGGGGTGTTTCGCGACCGGATCCCTCTGAGCGTCTCGATCGCCAACCCCGACTTCGAAGAAGATCTCGAATTCGCGCGCCAGCAGTTGGCGCGCGGCGTGCGCCTGTTCAAGGTGAAGACCGGTTTTGCCTCGCATCGCGAAGACCTCTCGCGCCTGGAGCGCCTGTCGGCGATCCTGCCCGACGACGCGCAACTGCGCATCGACTACAACCAGGGGCTCGATCCCTGGGATGCGCTGGCCAAGCTGCGCGATGTGGAGGCGTTTTCGCCGACATTCATCGAGCAGCCGGTGCCGCGCGAACGCCGCGATGCGATGGCCGAACTCGCCCGCGCGCTCGACACGCCGATTCTCGCCGACGAGAGCGTCTTCACCCCCGCCGAGGCGATCGAGATGGCCAGGGCGCGGTTCGCCGATTGCGTGAGTGTGAAGCTGATGAAGTGCGGCGGTATGCGGCGGGCGCAGGAGATCGCAGCGATTGCCGAAGCGGCGGGCATCGCGGCCTATGGCGGCACGATGTACGAAGCGGGCATCGCGATCACCGCGGGGATCCACCTCGTCTGCGCCACCCCCAACATCTGCCTGGGCGCGGAGTTCTATACCTCGGCCTATGTGCTGGGGGTCGAGGTGCTGAACGAGCCGGTCCGACTGGATGGCGGCATGAGTCACCTGCCCCCGGGTCCCGGGCTGGGCATCGTCGTCGACGAGAAGGCATTGGCCGACGTCACCGAACAGGTCTGGACATGACGCTGCAGGTGGCGGTGATCGGGGCCGGCATCATGGGCGCTGCCTGCGCGCTGGCGCTGCTGCGCGATGGCCACCGGGTCAGCCTCATCGAGCCGGGCGAAGCGGGCGGTGAGCAGGCGGCCAGCTATGGCAATGGTGCCTGGCTGAGCCCGGCCTCGGTGGTGCCGATGTCGATGCCCGGCCTGTGGCGCAAGGTTCCGGGCTATCTGCTCGATCGCAGCGGGCCGCTCACCATTCGCTGGCAGGATCTGCCGGAGCTGATGCCCTGGTTGCTGCGTTTCCTGCGTGCTGGCGCGACCGTGCAGCGGGTCGAGGCTACCGCGCGGGCACTGTCGGCATTGCTGCACGATTCACCGGCACGACATCGTGCGCTGGCGCAAGCGGCGGGTGTGGCCGATCTGATCGTGCCTTCCGGTCTGCTCTACGCCTATGCCGATCGTGCCGAGTTCGAAGCCGAGGCGCTGGCCTGGCGCCTGCGTCGCGACAACCGCGTGACCTGGGAGGCAGTGGAAGGGGCGGATCTGCGGGTGCAGGCACCCGACCTCGCCGAGCGCTACCGGTTCGCGGTGCTGGTACGGGACGGCGCCTATTGCGAGGACCCGGGTGCTTATGTCGCGGCGCTGGTCGCGGCCGCTGAGCGCGCCGGGGCGAAGCTCCATCGGGCAAGCGGGCTGGGGTTCAGGCAGGCTGGCGGGCGGCTGGTTGCGGTGCTCACCGACCAGGGCGAGTGGCCCTGCGACCGCGCAGTGATTGCCGCGGGAATCCGCTCGGCGTCGCTCGCAAGCACGCTGGGCGATCGTATTCCGTTGGCCAGCGAACGCGGCTATCACGTGATGCTGGCCGATGCGCCGATTCGCCTGCCGGTGCCGGTGATGCCCGCCGACGGCAAGATGGCCAATACGCAGTTGCGTGCGGGTCTGCGGGTGGCCGGCCAGGTCGAACTGGCGGCAGCCGATTCGCCGCCCGACTGGCGCCGGGCCGAGATCCTCTGGCAGCATGCCCGTCAAGCCTATCCTGCGCTGGCCGCTTGCGGACGTCAGCCGAGCGCGCGCTGGCTGGGGCATCGCCCTTCCACTCCCGACGGCCTGCCGGTCCTGGGCCCTTCGCCCTCCTGCGGCGACGTGCTGCTGGCCTTCGGGCACGGCCACGTGGGGCTGGCCGGTGCGCCCGCGAGCGCGGAGCTGATCGCCGACCTCGTCGCCGGGCGCACGCCGAGCATCGAGGCGCACCCGTATCGCGCTCAGCGCTTCTGAATGCGCCGCTTCGCGCCAGTCCGATCAGGGCGTGTCGGTCAGCAGTAGGCGATCCATCGCCCGCACACGATGATGGTGATCCAAAGCGCCCCCCCCTGCTGGCCATCCTTGTGGGCTGGCCGCTTGCGCGCCTGTTCCGTCGTCGTCCCGAGGACGTCGGCGAGACCATCGACGGCCTGCCGCCGGCTGTGGCCCAGGCAGGCGAACCCGAGGCCCCGGGGCCGCGCGAATTCACCGCCCGCGAGGCCCTGCGTACCAGCGCATTCTGGTTGCTGTCGCTGGGCCACGCCTTTTCGCTGCTCGTGGCCTATGCGGTCAGCGTCCACGCCATCACGCACATGAAGGAAGGGCTGGGCTACACGTTGGCGCAGGCCTCGCTGTTCATCACGCTGATGACCGTATCGCAGGTGTGCGGTGTGCTGCTCGGCTGGTGGATCGGAGACAAGTACGAGGAGCGCCTGCTGGCGGCCGGGTGCATGCTGATGCATGGCGCCGGCCTGCTGATGCTGACCTATGTCACCGGGACCGGGATGCTCGTCGCGTTCGCCCTGCTGCACGGCGGCGCTTGGGGGCTGCGCGGCCCGTTCATGCAGGCCATCCGGGCCGACTACTTCGGCCGTCGTTCGAGCGGCATGATCCTCGGCCTGTCGGCGCTCATCATCGTGATCGGGCAGATCGGCGGCCAGATCGTGGCCGGAATCTTCACCGATATCACGGGCAACTACCGCATGGGATTCACCGTCCTCGCGATCCTCGCGATCATCGGGTCGCTCTTATTCCTGCTGGCCAAGCGGCCGGTGCTTAAAGCGGCAGTTTGACGCCCAGGCCGCGCTGTAGCGCGGTTTCGTAGACCACTTGTGCCGCCGCCAGGTCGGCCAGGGCGTGGCCCGAGTAAATGAACATCGCACGCTGTTGCGCCGAAGTCCGGCCCGGCTTCGCGCCGGTCGTCAGGTCGGCAAGGTCCGCTTCGTAAGGGCCGCCAAAATTCATGCGCCCCATGGTGGCGAGCGCTTTCGTCTGCTCATGCTCATCGGTGGCGAGGATGTCGACGCCGCGCAGGGTGGTGCGGTCCCACGACCTGCCGAGGTCGACCGCCGATGCAAAGGCCCCGGGCGCGAGCCAGGCGGTATCGAGAAACTCGAGGGTAGGAGCGCCCTCGGGAACGGTAGTGATGACCACATCCAGGCCTTCAACGGCCTCCCGCGGCGTGGTCGTCGTGCGCGCATCCAGCCCGAGGGCACGTGCCGCAGCGGCGAATTTTTCCGCGCTGGCGAGTGTCCGGCTGCAGGCGACTACGCTGCGCAAGCGGGGCAACACCAGGCGCATCGCGTCGAGGTGGCTGTAGGCCTGCACGCCGCATCCGACGAACCCGATCGTCTCGCTGTCGGCGCGGGCGAGGGATTGCGCCGCAATCGCCGTCATCGCGCCCGTGCGCGTGGCGGTAATCCAGTTGCCGCCCATGACGGCAAGGGGCGCGCCGGATTTCACGTCCGAGAGGATGATGAGGCTGCAGATCGTCGGTCCCGTCGTTTGTGCGGCGGGCACGAGTCCGAACCACTTCATCCCGGCATAGCCGGACGCCTGCAGCACCGCGGGTTTGGCCTGGAAGAAGTGGCCGGATCCGAGCGTCAGTACGGACTTGGAGGCGGCGCGGGCGGTACCCCGGGCTTGCTCTGCGAAGGCCTCTGCAACCACTTCGCGAAGGCGGTCGAGCGGAATCGAGGCGCCTGCGACTTCGGCTTCTGAAAGGTAGAGGAGGTGTTCCATGGCCGGCAGTTTAGGCGGGGCACCGCCTTCGCGGTGCGGCGGACGGCTATTTCTTCAGGTTGCCGTACAGCATCGCGACCCATTTCTCTGGCGGCAGGAGTCCAGGACTGCTATGCGCTTGTTCTTGTAGCCATCGGCGACCTAGGCCTCGTTGGTCTTCGGGTCGACCCAGATCTTGGCGACACGCCCGAAATTCTCGAGGTCGTTGCTGCTTGCGTTCTTGTCGTGTCCGCCGACCTGCAGCAGGAACTTGCCGTCCTTGGTGAATTTCTCCTTGGTGAATTTCAACAGCTGCGCGTCCTTGGAGCCGTTGCCGCCGATCCACACGTTGACTTTGTGGTCCACGTGGATGCCGTGATTGGGGATAGGTTTTTCAAACACCCTTTTCCTTTCCCATGGCGCCCCGAACACGGCCCTCGACAGCCCTCGACGCGTGTGAATCGGTCTTTGAAGGTGGCTGAGAACTGCAGCTGGGCTTGGCACTTGAAATCCATGTCGACCCGCAGCGCCGAGGCTCGCGGCTCTGGTTGCCAGGCGCCTGAGCCTGGGCAGCACTGGCGACTGAGGGCCTGCCAGCGGTTAAGCTGCTGCGCTGCAGCATCAAACAAAGGAGCATCTGCATGGACATCCAGACCATCGGCGTGATCGGCGCCGGCACCATGGGCAACGGCATCGCACAGGCCTGCGCG
>CALQBT020000055.1 GCA_943328885.2 Bordetella parapertussis
CATGCCGGCCGGGTGCTGGGCATGGGCGACATCGTCGCGCTGGTCGAGCAAGTACAAAAAGGCGTCGACCTCGGTGCAGCGCAGCAGTTGGCCGACAAGGTCAGGTCGGGCGACGCGTTCGACCTCAACGACTTCCTGATGCAGATCTCGCAGATGAAGAAGATGGGCGGGCTCTCGGGCCTGATGGACAAGCTGCCCAGCGCGATGACGGCCAAGGCCGGCAAGGTCGACATGGACAAGGCCGAGCGCGACGTGCGCCGCATGGAAGGCATCATCCAGTCGATGACAGCGCTCGAGCGCCGCAAACCCGAACTGCTCAAGGCCAGCCGCAAGCGCCGCGTTGCCGCCGGCGCCGGCGTGCAGGTTCAGGAGGTCAACCGCATGCTCAACCAGTTCGAGCAGATGCAGGGCATGATGAAGAAGATGAAGGGCGGCGGCATGATGAAGATGATGAAGCGCATGGGCGGCATGAAGGGGCTGATGGGCTGATGGGCTGATGCGCGATCAAGCCAGCAAGGCCTGCGCAAACTCCCGCGCGCTGAAGGTCTGCAGGTCCTCCAGCTTCTCGCCCACGCCGATGAAATAAACCGGCACCGGCCGCAGCGCCGGGTCGCGATCCGAGCGATCGCGCGCCCACAGCGAAATCGCCGCCAGCACCCCGCCCTTGGCGGTGCCATCGAGCTTGGTGACGATCAGGCCGGTCAAGCCCAGCACCTCGTCGAAGGCCTTGACCTGGGCCAGCGCGTTCTGGCCGGTGTTGCCGTCGACCACCAGCAAGACCTCGTGTGGCGCGCCAGCATCGGCCTTGGCGATCACACGCTTGATCTTGCGCAGCTCTTCCATCAGGTGCAGCTGGGTCGGCAGCCGGCCGGCGGTGTCGGCGATGACCACGTCGCGGCCGCGCGCCTTGCCCGCCGTCACCGCGTCGAAGGCCACTGCGGCCGGATCGGCACCCTCCTGGCTGACGATCTCGACCCGGTTGCGGTCGGCCCAGACCGCCAACTGCTCGCGCGCGGCGGCGCGGAAGGTGTCGGCAGCGGCCAGCAGCACCGTTCGCTCGGCTTCGGCCAGGTGGTGCGTGAGCTTGCCGATGCTGGTGGTCTTGCCTGCGCCGTTGACCCCCACGACCATCATCACCGTGGGCTGAAACTGACCCACGACCAAGGGCTGCTCGAGCGGCGCGAGCAACTCGGCCAGCGCATCGGCCAGCAAGCCCTTGACGCGCGCCGGGTCGGTCGCCTTGGCGTCCTTGACGCGTCGCTTGAGGTCAAGCAGCAAAAATTCGGTCGCACGAACGCCCGCGTCGGCCATCAACAGCGCTGCCTCCAGTTCCTCGTACAGCGCATCGTCGATCTGGGTGCCGGTAAAGACCTGGGCAATGCTGCTGCCGGTCTTGCGCAAGCCATTGCGCAACTTGTCGAGCCAGGATTGCCGGCTGGGTTCAGGGCCTGGCGCGACGGCGGACAACAAGGCCACCTCGGTCGGCGATGCCGTTGAGACATCGACCGGCGCAGCCGTCGCACCGACGAGTTTGGCCACCGCTGCCGATGTCGACTTCCACCACGAGCTGACTGCCGGCTGGGCCTCGGCCGAGGCGACCGGCAGAGCCGGCGGCGCCATGGGCTCTGCTGTCTCGAGCTTGGGGGATGCCGAGGCTTCGGCGGGTGGGGTCGGCGCGGGTGCGGTCTTTTTCTTGAAGAAGCTGAACATTTTCGATTCTGGTGACAGCGGCACTGGAGCCCCGCAGGAAGGACCCTATAATCGCAGACTCGTGGCGCTTTAGCTCAGTCGGTTAGAGCGTCGGAATCATAATCCGCAGGTCCGGGGTTCGAATCCCTGAAGCGCCACCATCAGCATCAAGCAATCGGCCCCGTTCGCAAGACGGGGCTTTGTTGTTTCTGGGGCGCTTACTGAGCACGACAGCGGGCACCGCACGCAGCTGGCGAGCGCTCAGGCCGATTACTTGATGGGCGCCCACAGCCCGTCACGGTAGGCGATCTCGGTCGCTGCCTCGCGCTGGGTCTTTTCCTCCTCGCTGAGGCCGACCTGGTCGCCAATCATCCGCGAGATCGACGGAAAGACGCCCTTGGGCTGGGCATATTCGCTGGTCCACAGTTTGGCGCGCAGCAGCGCCTTGGCGCAGTGCAGATAGGCCTGACGCACCGACACCACGATGGCGCATTTCGGCAGCTTGTCCTGCACCGCCATCGATGCCAGCAGTTCGGGATCGGTCGACAGCCGGGCGGTCCCGGCCAAGCGCACCGTCTCGTGGGTGCCGGGCAGCAGAAAGATCAGCGCAATTTCAGGGTTCTCCAGCAGGTTCTTCAGCGTATCGAGCCGGTTGTTGCCCGGACGGTCGGCCAGGGCGACGGTGTGCGCGTCGATCACCTTGAACGAACCCGGCGGATCGCCACGCGGTGTGACGTCCTGCTTGCCCTTGGCATCGGCTGTCGACACCAGGCAAATCGGCGACAGGGCGATGAACCGACCCATGTGGGGGTCGATGCGGCCGATATCCTTGACTGCCGCCGCGACGCTCACCGGCGCATAGGACGCAACCAAGGCAGCCGCGCCTTGGGCATCAAGGGTGGCAGGGATCCGGGACGAAACCGAGTCGGTCATGGCGACGAGTTCCTGAGGTTGTCAAATAACCAGCACAGCCGATCGTCTCGAAACCGCCGGCCAGGGGACAAGAAATTCGACCTTCAAACACCTTGTTCCCGCCGGCGTAACCCGAGGAGCGACCCTTGGCGAACGCCGATACCGACTCAGTGTAGACGGCGCGACCGGCCTGCGTCTGTCATGGGGTTCGACCATGGGTCATCAGCGTTCACGAGAGCGCTTCGGTCCACCCGATTGGCCCCGGAAAGGTCAGGGGCACAATAGAACATCAACCCCAAAATCCCGGCCTGTCCAAGACCCGGACAGCGCGAGGAACAACACCATGCCCAGCCACAGCAACGAAACCGTCGTCAACGTGATGAGCGGCCTGGCCCTGGAAGTGGCCATCAACCGCTGGCTGAAACCCCGCTTCGAGTCCGAGTCAGGCTTCAGGCTGCGCATCGATTGGCGCCCGACCGCGGCCATCATGAAGTCGATCGACGAAGGGCAGCGTGCCGATGTGGTGATCGCGATCGCCGGCTCGATGGACCGACTGGTCGAGGCCGGCATCGTCCAGCCGCAAACGCGGGCCACCTTGGCGGATTCAGCGCTCGGTGTCGGTGTGCGACAGGGGTCGCCCAGGCCCGATGTTTCAACGATCGACGCTTTCAAACGCGCCATGGTCGATGCCCGCGCGGTGGCCTATTCCAAGGCCGGTGCCAGCGGCATCTATTTCGCGGACCTCATCGTGCGCTTGGGCATCGCGGAGGCGGTCAACGCCAAAGCCGTCATCATCCCCATGGGATTCACCGCAGAAAAAGTCGCCAACGGTGAGGCTGATCTTGCCGTGCAGCAGATCAGCGAATTGATGACCGTGCCCGGGATCGACGTGGTCGGGCCCTTTCCCGCTGAAATCCAGGTGGCATCGCGCTTCGACGCGGCGATCTTCACCGACGCGGCGAACTCACCAGGCGCGCAGGCATTCCTGCGCCTGCTCACCTCGCCGGCCGCCGCGCAGGCCTACGCCGACGGCGGCCTGAGCTCCCGGCTTGCGCTGCGCTGACCGCAAAAGGAGCCGATATGTCCGCACGCCCCCGCATCGTCCTTCTCCACGGCACACCGGTGGCGATGGTGCCGATTCAGCAGGCATTTGCCGCCCGTTGGCCAGAGGCGGAAATCGTCGATCTGCTCGATGCCTCGCTGTCCATCGATCGCGCGAAAGACCACGATCTTTCGCCGCGCATGGTCGACCGGTTCATGGAGCTCGGCGCTTATGCGCATCGCATCGGGGCCGCTGGCATCTTGGTCACTTGTTCGGCCTTCGGTCCAGCGATCGAACGCATGGGGCGAGAACTGCCCATTCCCGTGCTGAAACCCAACGATGCGATGTTCCAAGCGGCCCTTTCCAGGGGCACGCGCATCGGCATGCTCGCGACCTTCGCGCCGTCGGTGCTGACCATGACGGACGAGTTCGACGCGTTTGCCCTCGCCGCCGGTTCACCGGCCACATTGCGCACCATCGTCGTTGACGGGGCCATGGATGCGTTGCGCAAGGGCGATGCGCAGACGCACAACGAACTGGTCGCCGCGCGGGCACCGGAGCTGGCCGACTGCGATGCGATCATGTTGGCGCATTTTTCGACGTCGCGAGCCTTCGATCTCACGCGCCAGGCTGTCAAGACGCCGCTGCTGACGTCGCCAGATTCAGCAGTCGACCGCCTGCGCGATCTGGTCGGCACCAGCGCGCGCCAGGCACCGGCGCGAAAATGAATCGGCGCTCACTGGGATTTTGGGCACCTAACAGTCTGACCTGCTGCTGGCTGGCTGCCAGACTGTGCTCGAACGGCGCGCTGGCCTCGCAGCCGGGCGGGCCGTGAATCCAAGCTCGTCTTGTCAGCGACCGCCACCCGGGTTCGGGTGAAAACCCGTGTCTTCCCGAATGCCGCGAACGGCGTTGAGCCGCTGCCCACGCTTGCCAGCGCGCCTCATCCGTTCACATCAGCGCCTGCCGCGCTGCGCCCAGTGCAACCCACTGAACCGGGTCATGGCCGAACAGCACCTGGGTACCCGCTTGTTCGCCCATGGCGCGCAGTCGTCGCATCGAGTCGAGCATCTGCTCGCCGTGCCAGACCACCGAGGGTAGAAGCTCGCGCTCCATGTGCTCACGCGAGTAGCAGGCGTCAGCCGTCAGCACAAAGCGCGAGTCGCGCGCCACCTGTACCACCAAGGACTGATGGCCCGCGGTGTGGCCGGGCGTGGGCACCAACAGGACAGTGCCATCGCCGAACACATCGTGCTCGCCGTCGATCAGCTGGTAGTTCAGCGGATGCTGCCAGCACCGCGCGTCGTAACGGCTGCCGGGCGCCTGGGCGGCCTGCATCTCGGCGCGCTGAATCAGAAAAGTGGACCGGCTAAACAGCGGGTTGCAGCCACAGTGGTCAAAGTGCAGGTGCGAGTTGGCCACATACAGGATGTCGTCAGGGACGAGTCCCATGTGCGCGAGTTGGCCAGGTACGTTCTCGTCCGGGGCGCCGACCATCTGGAACGTGCTGGCGATGCGCTTGCCCAGCACGCCGACCGGATCGACGGCGGCCTCGCAGGCCACCCCGGTGTCGAACAGCAGCTTGCCCTTGGGATGGATGACCAGAAAGCCAGGCACCGGCACCGTGGTGCTCGTGCCAGGGTGGGCATCGGGGAAGAACACGCTGCGATCGAAGCGCAAGCGTCCGCAGCACAGCGGGTGAAGAGCGGGCATGGTGTCAGGTCCTTGTCGCAGTCTGGTGGATTATCGGGCGAGAGCGTGCTGATCGACTGCCGCGCAAGCAATCAGCCGGCCTTGGTGCAAGCGGACTGAGTTGCCGTCCAGGCCTGGGGCCCGATCTGCGCCAAGATCTTGACTGCCAGCGCCTTTAAATTTGCAGGCCATCATATCGACTTCGCTGAAGCCATTGACCTCGATGCCGGCGGTCAGCAGGCGGGCGCCGTGCTGGATGAGCCGCGCTGGCGGCAGCCGGCGGATCGTCCCGTGGGTCGGGACAACACCCGGAAGAACACGGGTTTTCACCCCATTCCAGGCGGCGATCACTGCCATGATGGGACCGAATTTCCTGCTGCTTGATCAGCATCAGGCTTTTTTGTTCGGATGCCGCGCGCGCCACGAGACTCGCCCGGTGTTCAGCCTCTGCGCCCTCAAATCCGAGCCCATCCGGACTCGGCTTGACAAGCATCAGCCGATATCATGCCCGCGCATTGTCAGTCGCTAGCGCTGATCGACCCGGACACCGCGAATCCCCTTGGCAATAGATGAGCATGACGGAGACAGAACCCAATATGGCCACAGGACCCCTGGACGGCATGCGTGTGGTCGACTTCACCACGACCATCGCAGGCCCGTATTGCACCCGAATGATGGCCGACCTCGGTGCCGAGGTGATCAAGATCGAAACTGTCGATGGCGACATGATGCGCAGCCGCCAACCGCTGCGCAACGGCGCGTCCACCGCCTTCGGCCAGCTCAACGCCGGCAAACAAAGCATCGTGCTCGACCTGAAGCAGCCCGAGGCGCAGGAGGTCGTGCGCCGGCTGCTGAGCAACTGCGACTTCCTGGTGGAAAACTTCCGGCCCGGCGTGATGACGCGCTTCAAGCTGGACTACGAGACCCTCGCTGAGCAGCGTCCGGCGCTGATCTATTGCTCGATCTCCGGTTATGGGCAAACCGGTCCGTCATCGAGCCTGGCCGCTTATGCACCTGCGGTTCACGCCGCCTCCGGCTTTGACCTGGCCCATATGGCCTACCAGCCAGGTCGCGACCGGCCGGACAACTGTGGCATCTACATCGCCGACATCGTCAGCGGAACCTATGCATTCGGGGCCTGCATGGCAGCGCTGGCGCACCGGCATCTGACCGGGCTGGGTCAGCATGTGGACGTATCGATGCTCGAGACAATGCTGTCCCTGATGGTGAGCGAGGTGCAAACAGCACAGTTCCCGGTCGCGCCCCCGGGGCGGCCGATGTACGGGCCAGTGCGGACCCACGACGGGTTCATCATGCCCGCGATCGCGAGCGAGAAGTCTTTTCAAGCCATCTGTCAGGCCGCCGGGCATCCGGAGTGGATCGAGGATCCACGGTTCGCCCGCTTTGCCGACCGGCGGGACAACTGGGGGCATTTCATCGATCTGCTGGAAGTATGGTCCACCACGCTGAGCACTGCTGACTGTCAGGCCGCGTTTGATGCGACCGGCGTCCCGGCGTCCGCGTACCGAACCGTCAAAGAGGTGTTGGCCGACCCGCAACTGGCTCATCGAGGGGCGCTGGCGGAGGTCCATGACAAAGGCGGATCGTTCAAAGTGATGAATCCGCCTTTCCGCCTGTCCGCCGCGCCAGTTCAGGTCGGGGGATTCTCCGCCGGACTCGGCGAACACACGCGTGAAATCCTCGAACGCGCAGGTTACGCGGCAGAAGAGATCGAAAAACTGGCGGCTGAGGGCGTTGTGGGAACGCAGTGATCGCCAGGCAGGTGTTTGTCAGAGGCAGGCAAACGTGCCGCGCTTCTATTCCAAAGGCCGGGCTGAAGGCCGCGAGCGGCTCCCATGCGCAGACCCTTTAAAGTGATCGAAGACGGCATCACCCAGATCAACCACCGACAGCAGAACCTGCCCGACTCCCCGGGCACAGGAAAAACCAACCCATGGACCGCAGACAATTCCAAGCCCAGACCCTTGCCCTGCTGGCCGGCGCCGCCGCGCCCGCCGCCTGGGCCCAGCAGCGCCCGATCGGCCCTGGGGGCTTCCCCGACAAGCTGATCAAGCTGATCGTGCCCTACCCGGCGGGCGGCATCGTCGATGTCGTGATTCGCGCCCTGGTCGATCCACTCTCGGCGGAGCTGGCGCAGCGCATGCTGGTGGAAAACCGCGCGGGTGCCGACGGCCGCATCGGCATCAATGCCGCGGCGCAGGCGCCGGCCGACGGCTACACCTTGGTGGCTGCCACACCCATCGTGGCCGTGGGCGAACACCTGTTTGCCGACATGGCGGGCCGCGCCAAGAGCTTGGTCGGCGTTTGCGGCATCGCTGCGCCACCCTCGGTATGGGTGGCATGGAGCGGCCTGCCCGCGCGCAGCGTCAAGGAGTTGGTGGCCCTGGCTGCGGCCAAGCCCGATGCACTGAACGTGTCGAACCCGGGCTCAGGCAGTTCCAACCACTTGGCGCAGGAACTGCTGTTCGAGCGCACGGGCATGAGGGTGACCAACATCATCTACAAGGGCCAGCCACCCTCATTGCTGGACATGGCTGAGGGCCGGGTGCACTTCGGCCTGATCGCGCAAACCCTGGCCCTGCCGCTGATCCAGACCGGCAAGCTGCGCGCGCTGGCAGTCAACACCGCCAGGCGCACCCGCTCCCTGCCCGACGTGCCCACCATCGGTGAGGCCGGCTTCCCTGAGGCGCTGGTGCAGAGCTGGTACGGCGTGGCCGCCCCGCGCGCCACGCCAGCGCCCATCGTTCACTACCTGAGCGAACAGTTCCTGCAGACCCTGGCACAGCCTGCGGTACGCGCCAAACTCGACGCCATGGATACCGAGATCCTGGCGCAAAACTCCGCCGCCTTCGATGCACTGATCGAGGCCGAGGTCAAGCGCTGGGGCCCGCTGATCAAGGCCCGCGGTATCAAGGCCTCGACCTGAGACGGATGGCATGGTGCGAAGGATTTCATGCCCATTGACCGAGAGCCCACCGAGATGACGATCGCCCAACTGTCCGAAGTCAGTCTGGAGTATTTCGAGCACGGCATGGGGCCCCGGGTGGTGGTCTTCGTGCACGGCTATCAGGCGTCAGCGCGGATCTGGCATGGTGTGCAGCAGGCACTGCCCGCGCAACACTACCGGTCGATCGCGGTCAACAACCGCGGCGCCGGTGCCTCCCAGGCGCCAGCGCTGGAGAGTGATTTCACCATCCAGAAGTTCGCCGCCGATCTCTTCGAGCTCGTCGAACGGCTCAATCTCGACCGTTTCACATTGGTCGGCCATTCGATGGGCGGCGCCACCGTGGCCCAGTTCGCGGTCAATCACCCAACCATCGTGAACGCGCTGGTGCTGCTCGATCCGGCCAGTCCGAACGGCACGTCGATGGACCCGCCACAGCTTGAGGCCTTCCTGGATCGCCGCATGGTCTTGCGCCGCGAGCAGCAGGCCAGGGGCGGCGGCGGCGACGGCATCGATGCGCACGGCAAAGGCTTCGACCCGGTGCAGTTGCAAGCGCTGTTGCAAGACATCGCCGCAGCCCCCGAGCGCCGGCTGCGCGGTTCGATGCGGTCGATGGTGCAGCTGCGCTTGGCCGATCGCGTGAAGGCACTGCCGATGCCGGTGCTGCTGGCCGCGGGCGATCGCGACGCGCTCATCCCACTCGACAACATGCTGGCCACCTGGGCGATGTACCCCAAAGGAGCTGGCTTGCACATCTGGCATGGCGAGGGCCATTCGCCCAATCTCGATTGCCCCGAGCAGGTCGCGGCACTGCTGCAGCGCTTCATAGAAACGCCCAGCGCCGCTGCTGGCGCTGGGGCGCGGGCCTGAACGCGGCGTGCCTGGGCCGAGCAAGCCGTCAATCGCTCGGCCCTAACGCTGCCTAGACCAGGCGCTGGAGCGTCATCCGTTCATCGGGGCGCCATGCGAATGGCACCGTCCAAGCGGATGCACTGGCCGTTGAAGTACGAGTTTCGCACCAGTTCCAGGGCGAGGCTGGCAAACTCCTCAGGCTTGCCCAGGCGCTTCGGAAACGGCACCGACGCGCTCAGGCTGTCGAGAACTTTCTGCGCAGCCCCCAGCATCAGCGGCGTTGCGAAAATGCCCGGCATGATGCAGTTCACCCTGATGCCGAGGTCCGACAGATCGCGCGCCATCGGCAGCACCAGGCCATTCACACCCGCTTTGGCCGAACCGTAGATCAACTGACCGATCTGTCCGTCCTGCGCAGCCACCGAGGCCGTGAAGGTGATGCTGCCGCGCTCACCATCCTCGAGCGGATCGAGAGTGGCCATGCCTTCTGCCGCCAGCGACGACACGCGATAACTCGCCACGAGAATCCCCTGCACGCCGTACTCGTAGTCGGCGGTTGGCAGGCGCTTGAGTTTGCCCGCAGCCTTGTCCCAGGCCAAGGTCTTGCCGCGCCGCGAGGTCATGGCGCAGTGAACCAGAATCCGCTCCTGGCCGTGCGCAGCCCGAGCGCTGGCAAAGCCAGCGACCACGCTGTCCTCGTTGGTGATGTCGACTTTGCAGAAAACGCCACCGATGGACTGTGCGACTTCCACACCCTTGACCTCGTTCACATCAAAAATCGCCACCTTCACCCCGGCTGCGGCCAAAGCCTGCGCCGTGGCTCTACCCAGGCCGGAAGCGCCGCCGGTGACAACTGCGCTGGTGTTTGAATCAATTTTCATACCTTGGCTCTCCTGTCTTTTCATCAATTGCGATCGCGAATCGATTCGCTGCCCCGAGTCGGGTCTCGGAACCGACCTCGAGCACTGTAAGCGACTGGCCAGGTCACCCTCACCCGGGCCAGGAACCTGGCGCAAGGATCGCACGATCAAAACAGGCCATCTTCG
>CALQBT020000056.1 GCA_943328885.2 Bordetella parapertussis
CGGCGAGCCCGCTCGCGCATCCTTGGTGACACCGGCAACCCCCTGCGCTGGGGCACACTGAACGACACCCATCCACCCCACCACCAAGGAGCCGGCATGTCCTGGGACTTCTCTACCGACGACGATTACCAGCAACAACTCGACTGGGTCAAGCAGTTCGTGCACGACGAGGTCGAGCCGCTCGACCTGGTGCTCGGCCACCCCTGCGACGTGCACGACCCGCGCCGCAATGCGCTGGTGCGGCCTTTGCAAGCGCTGGTCAAGCAGCGCAAGCTGTGGGCCTGCCACCTGGGCCCCGAACTCGGCGGTCAAGGCTATGGGCAGGTCAAGCTCGCGCTGCTCAACGAACTGCTGGGTCGATCGCAGTACGGCCCGACCGTCTTCGGCTGCCAAGCGCCCGACAGCGGCAACGCCGAAATCCTGGCCCACTACGGCAGCCCCGAGCAAAAGCGGCGCTGGCTTCAGCCGCTGCTCGACAACGAGATCGTCTCGTGCTTCGCGATGACCGAGCCACAGGGCGGCGCCGACCCCAAGGTGTTCAAGACCGAGGCGGTGCTCGACGGCGACGACTGGGTGATCACAGGGCAGAAGTGGTTTGCCTCGCACGCCAACTTCGCCGAGTTCCTGATCGTGATGGCGGTGACCGACCCGCAGGCATCGCCCTACAAGACCATGTCGATGTTCATCGTGCCAACCGCAACACCGGGGCTGAAAATCCTGCGCAACTCGGGCTTTCCGACCGAGAAAGTGGCCACCCACGGCTACCTCGAGTTTGACGCGGTGCGGGTGCCGGCTGACCACATGCTGGGCCGGCGCGGCGAGGCTTTCGTCGTGGCGCAGGTGCGGCTGGGCGGTGGCCGGATCCACCATGCGATGCGAACGATCGGCGAGGCCAGGCGCGCGCTCGACATGATGTGCGAGCGCGTGATCTCGCGCTACACCCAGGGCGAGCGCCTGGCCGACAAGCAGATGGTGCAGGAAAAACTGGCCGATTCCTGGATCGAGCTCGAGCAGTTCAGGCTCTTGGTGCTGCGCACGGCCTGGCTGATCGACAAGCACAAGGACTACCAGAAGGTTCGCAAGGACATCGCAGCGGTCAAGTCGGCGATGCCCAAGGTGTTGCACGACATCGCTTCGCGCGCGCTGCTGCTGCACGGCTCGCTAGGCATCTCGGACGAGATGCCGTTTGCGAACCTGGTGATGCAGTCCTACCACATCGGGCTGGCCGACGGACCGGTCGAGGTGCACAAGGCCACGCTGGCCAAGCAGATGCTGCGCGACTACCAGCCCAGCCAGTCGCTGTTCCCCGACTACCACTTGCCGCTGCGGCGCGAACAGGCGATCGAGAAGTTTCGTGCCGTGCTCGACCGGCTCGGCTGACCGTCCCGTCGCCCATCGAGCGCCTGGCAATTCCTATACTGCCGCCTGACGCGAACGTTCGAAATGCATCTCTTTCGGAGTCAACAAGCATGAGCCCTGTCCTGCCGTTCGAGCCTGGCGGCTACGCCTTCCAGCAAGGTGGATTTCCCTACTCTCAGGGCGTCGCGGCGCTGCCAGGCCATGCGATCACGCGCGCGCGCTGGATACGGCCCCTGCCTGTGGCAACGGCCTTTGCTGCCATCGCCAGCCACCTGCAAGCGCTGGGCCGTCCGCTGACCGCGCTGTGCGCGATGGAACTGCGCTCCCCACAGCCCTTCACGCTGGGCGGTTTCCAGGACTTCAACGCCGGCTATGTCGCGACCCTGAAGGACTGGGGCCTGTACCGCGACAGTCTGAACCCGGTCGCGCGCAGCAATGTCTGTCCCGCCCACAACGCGCCGACCGAGGTTTGCGTGCATGCCTTCAGCTACACCGTGCCGACGGCAGGCGCGGCGGGTGACTTCGTGATCGCCGGCAGCGGTGAGTGGCCTGAGGACCAAGCCTTCCCCTCAGGCATCGTCGCGCGCGGCGACCTCTCGGCCTCAGGCATCGCCCGCAAGACTGCTTATGTGCTCAGGACCATGCGCGAGCGCGCGAGCGCGCTGTCGGCAAACTGGGCGGCAATCAGCGCGGTCCAGGTCTACACCGTGCATGACTTCCACCCGCTGTTGGCCAGCCATTTCGCACCCACCGGACTGCTCGATGTCGGTCTGACCTGGCAGGTCTGCCGACCACCGATCCAGGAGTTGGAGTTCGAGATGGACTTGCGCAGTGTGACCACCGAACAACTGATGATGACGCGATGACACAAGATTCCGACGCCCCACTGTCCGACGCCACGCCTGGGCAGGATGCAGACAGCGGCCAACCCGCGGGCTTCAGCCTGATGCGCATGCCGACCAATCCCTTCATCGACGGCATCGGCCCCTTGTACGGCCGCATGGAGGGCGAACGATTCGTGCTCGGCCTGCGGGTCGAGACGCGGCACTGCAATCCCGGCGGCACCTGCCACGGCGGCATGATCATGACGCTGTCCGACATGCTGCTGCTGATGGGCAGCAACATCGAAGGGCGGGTCAACCGCTACTTCACCACCGTCAACGTCACCTGCGATTTCATCGCGCCGGCGAAGGTGGGGGCCTGGATAGAAGGTCGCATGCAGGTGCTGCGCGTGGCCAACAGCCTGGTCTTCTCACAAGGACTGTTCAGCGTGGGACAGACCGTGATCGCACGCTGCAACGGCATTCTCAAGCCGGTCAGCGACCCTGACCCGCGCTACGACGGGCGGCGCTACTTTTCCGGCTGACCCGGCCACCATCGCACTGTGCGGCGGCGTCAACGCTGCACAGCATCTGGTTTCTTGGCGCTGCGCATCCTGTCGAGAAAAGCCCCCAGGATTCCCTTGGGCATGAAGATGATGAACAGGATTAGCAGCAAGCCGTAGACCGTGGTGTCGACTCCGAGCACCTGGTTGCCAATCAGCAGCCGCAACGACTCCGACAACACCAGCAGGAAGATCGCGCCGACTGCCGGCCCGAGCATCACGAACATGCCGCCGGCGATGACACCGAACACCATCTGCAGCGAGATCGCGATGCCCGACACGGTATCGGGGTTCACATAGAGCTGGTACTGGGCGTAGAGCACGCCGCCGATGCAGGTCATCGCGGCCGACAGCAGCGTGACGGAAAGCTTGGACCGCGACACATCGATGCCGATCGACGCCGCAGCGTCTTCCTCCTCGCTGATCGCTTCGAGCGCCAGACGGTTCATGCTGCGATCGACCCGGTGCCAGACCAGCAGCGCCAGCAACCAGCAACCCAGCATCAGGTAGAACCAGGTCAGCTTGCTGGAGAACTGCATCGCCCACAACGACCAAGTAGAGCCATCGCTCAGCGCTACCTTGGGTGTGATGCCCAGCGATCCGCCCGTGACATCTCGCAGGCCGACGATGATCAGCCGCGTGACCTCGGACAGCGCCAGCGTCACCAGGGCGAAATAATGCCCGACGATCTTGAAACGGAAGCAGGGGTAGGCGATCAGGAAAGCCACGGCCAAGCTGATCGCCAGCGCCAGCAGCGCGCCGATCCAGGGCGACACACCGTACAGGTTCCACATCAGCACCACGGTGTAAGCGCCGATACCCAGGAACGCGCCGTGGCCGAAGCTCACCAAGCCCAGACGCCCCATGATCGCCCAGCTGGTGTAGATGTATGACCAGAGCAAGGCCATCACCATCAGGTGCAAGGGATAGTTGCCAATGCCCGTGAGCGGCACGACGAGTGCCAGCCCGAGCAGCGCCAATGCGAGGCGTTTCATGTTCATCGCCGCCTCGACAACAGCCCTTCGGGCTTGCAGAACATCGTGACGATGAAGAAGACGAAAGCGATCACGTAGCCCCACTCGAGCTGCAGGAAGAAGCCCCCCACCGAGATGAACTGGGCGAACAAGAACGCAGCGACAAAGCCGCCGATCAGGTTGCCAAGCCCGCCCAGCACGCAGATCAGGAAGGTCAGCGGCCCGAACGACAGCCCGATGGCCGGATGGATGTCGTACTGCAGCACCAGCAGGCACGAGGCGAGACCGGCCAGACCGCCGCCCATCGCGGAGGTCAGCAGGTAGACCCGGCCGGGGTTCACTCCCATCAAAGGCATGATCGCGCGGTCCTGGCTGATCGCACGGATCGCGGTCCCCATGAAGCTGCGATTCAGAACCAGGTAGGTCGCGCCGATCGCCAGCACTGCCACCCCGAAGGCCAGCATGCGCGACAGCGAAAAACTCATCTCGCCGATGTTCACCCCGGGCAGGCGGACCCCGATGTTGCGGAACTCCACGCCAAACAGCATCGTGGCCACCGCCTGCAGCAAGAACAGCACGCCGCCGGTCACCAGCAACTGGTTGATCGGCTCGGCGTTGAGCACTGGCCGCACGATGAAGTAATGCATCAACGCGCCCAGCGCTGCAACCAAGGCAATGGTCAGCAAAAAGGCCAGGACCAGCGGCAAACCCTGCGCCGAGTGCATCCACCAGATCGAGTACATGCCGATCATGATCAGCTCGGCGTAGCAGATCCACACCACGTCGATGACGCCGAAGATCAGGTTCAGGCCCAGTGACAGCAAGGCCAGCAGCCCGCCGAGCAGCAAGCCGTTGAGAACGGCTTCGAGCAAGAAAATATCGAAGATCTGGTTCACGCTGTGCCCTTTGCTCAGACGCCTAGGTAGGCGCGCCGGATGTCATCGCTGGCCAGCAACTCGGCGGCCGGCCCGCTGGCGCGGATGCGCCCGACCTCGAGCAGGTAGGCACGATCGACCACCTTGAGCACCTGCTGAACGTTCTGCTCGACGATGAGCACCGTGTAGCCTTCGGCGCTCATCTTGCGGATCACCTCGAAGATGGACTGCACGATCACAGGTGCCAGCCCGGCCGAGGGCTCGTCGAGCAGCAGCAGTTTCGGACCGCTCATCAAGGCCCGTCCGATCGCGCACATCTGCTGCTCGCCACCGGACATCGTGCCCGCAAGCTGCAGCCGACGCTCCTTCATGCGCGGGAACAGTGCGTAGACCATCTCCAGACGATCAGCACATCGCGAACGGGCGGCGGGCAGAAAAGCCCCCATCCTCAGGTTGTCCTCGACCGTGAGTCGGGGAAAGAGCCGCCGTCCTTCGGGCACCTGCGCGATGCCCAGCGAGATGACCTCATAAGCAGGGCAATCGGTGTAGCGCCGACCCTCCATCGAAAGCTCGCCCGAACTGCTCTCGACCAGCTTGGAGATCACCCTCAGCAGCGTGGTCTTGCCCGCGCCGTTGGGACCGATGACCGCCACCGATTCGCCCGAACGGACCTCTAGTGACACATCAAACAAGGCCTGGAAACTGCCATAGCCTGCCGAGACGCCGCTCAACTGAAGCATCGGCTTCATGCGGCGAAGCCCTTGACCTGTTGCTGAACCGCATCGGCGTCGGTGCCCAGGTAGACCTCGATCACCTTGGGGTCGTGGGCGATGTCGCTGGGCTTGCCTTGCGCAATCAGTTCACCGTGATCGAGCACGATGCAGCGGTCGATCACCCGCATGAGTACGCCCATGATGTGCTCGACCCAGATGATGGTGACGCCGCGGTCGTCGCGGATTCGACGCAGCATGTCGGCGGCCTGGTTCATTTCGGTCTCGTCCAGTCCGCCCAGGCTCTCGTCGGCCAGCAAGACCTTCGGATGGGTCGCCAGCGCACGCGCCATCTCGAGCTTTTTCAGCCCGGCAGCGCCCAGGCTGTCGACCCGCGCCGAGGCCTCGGTGGGCAGACCGATCAGTCCCAGCGCATCGACCGCGCGCTGCTCGGCTTGGCCGCGCGAGATGCGGTCCGACGCGCCATAGAAGGCAGCGAGGGTGGCGTTCTCGAGGATGGACAGACGCCGAAACGGCCGCGGAATCTGAAAAGTGCGGGCCAGTCCGCGGCGGCAGATCTCGCTGGGCGGCAGCCCGCCGATCTCGACCGCGTCGAACACGATCGATCCTGCAGAAGGCGGGTAGAGCCCGGCAATCACATTGAACGTCGTGCTCTTGCCCGAACCGTTGGGGCCGATCAAGCCGAGGATTTCTCCCTGGGCGACCTCGAACGACACTTCATGGACCGCCGTGAACCCGCCGAAGCGCTTGGTGAGGCCGCTGACCCTGAGCATCGCAGGCTTATGGTGCGTAGCCGTGGCCGCGCGGCAGCGGCAGTACCGGGTCCTTGGTCTTGAGCGCCGCAGGCCAAACGATGAAGGTGTCGTTGGCGTTGTACTGCATCACCACCGGCGTCGAGCGCTCGTTCTGGCCCGCCATCTGCTGGCCCGGACCAAAGAACTTCACGCCATAACCCTGAATCGTGCCGCCGACCGGGATGTCGGTCTCGAGCGCAGCCTTGCGCAGCGCCTCGGAGTCGACGCCGCCGTGGACCTTGATCGCGCGCGGCAGCACATCAGTGAAGAAGATCCAGGCCTGGTTGAAACCCATAGAGACATGCGGGGGCACCTCATCGCCCTTGATCTCGGCCTTGTAGCGCCGGATCATCTCCTTGGTCACGTCGCCCAGCCCCGGGGCCAGGGTCTTGGGGTCTAGCAGTTGGGCGGCCACCGGATCGACGTTGTAGATCAAGTTGGCGTCCTCTTTGAAGGTGGCATAGAGCTTGTCGAACTGCCCGTAGCCCGCACCATGTCCGATCAAGGCCGACCATTTCAAGCCCTGCTCCTTGGACTGGCGCAGGAACAGCGTGATGTCGGGGTTGTAACCTGTGTGCAGGATCACGTCAGCACGGGCCCGCTTGAGCTTGGTGACGAGCGGCGAGAGGTCTGGCGACGTCGCCGCATAGCCTTCCTTGAGCACGATCTGCATGCCCAGCTCCTTGCACATCGATTCATTGCCGGCGGCCACACCGCTGCCGTACGGGCCATCCTCATAGATGATGGCGATCTTCATGTCCTTGGGATCCTTGCCCAGCCGGGCCTTGGACTGCTCGGCCAGAAAAGTGCAGGAAGCCCAGCCGCTTTGGTCGGAATGCACCTGGGCCCGGAAGACGTACTTGAGGTTCTTGTCCTTGAAGACGCTAGAGGCCACGCAGATGTTGGCCCAGAAAAAGCGCTTGGCAGCATCTGCCTTCTGTGACATCGGAACGCAGTGCGCCGAAGAGAACACACCCATCAGCATGTCGACTTTTTCCTGCTCGATCAAGCGGATCGTCTCGTTGATCGCCACCTCCGGTTTGGACTGAGCATCGACATAAATAGGCTTGATCCGGTAGCCGCCGACCCCGCCTTTTTCGTTGATCATGTCGATCGCGTACTTGGTGCCGAGATGGCCTGCATACGAGCCGCCAGCGGCCAGTGGACCGGTCAGGTCGTAGACGACCCCGATCTTGATTTCCTTGCTTTGGCCCCATGACAGGCAACTCACCAGCAACAGTCCGACACAGACCAGAAAGCGCTTCATCATCGGGATCTCCTCGAGGGATTGCGGTCCGCAGACCTGGCTGGCGACTGCGCTTGTTGCCGGTGTTTGATCACACGGGCAATCCATCCAGCCGGTGCGGGCACTTTAACCCATGGAATCGCGCGCAGTGTCGGAATACCCGGAATGTGGCGAATCGTCTGAATCGACGATTGATCGCCTGCTCGATGCTATCGGAACATCTCACCGTTGAGCTTTCTGAACGCAGGTTCTTGAGGGTTTTCCCTGGGCAACCATCGTGCTTGTATGGACGCGGTTCAAACCGGGTTCGACATCGCGGAGAAGCCCGCGCCGGAGGATTTCAAGAAAATCGGCGACTTCGTGCAGGAGCCGACTGGCCCGCAGCGCCTGGATTGTGTCAAACTGGTGAAACCCAAAACAGCAAGATGACCCAGGAGATAGGTGGCATGGCACCCGAGTTCTGGGGCTCACGCCAGAGGGGCAAGACCGAGTTAACCGCCGCAGACCGCAAGTAGCGGGCCGCTGCTGCCGCAGAAGAGAGTGTTGACAATACGAAACAACCGGGCTGCCAGCAGGGCCCACCACCGATTGAACCGGGAGAGATGACGATGCAGGCTGCCAGGATGTTGCTGAAATGGCTGTGGCGGATCGAGGCCACAGTATGTGTGCTGGCGTTTTCACTGACGGCGCTAGCGCTGATGTCAGACGTGATTGGCCGAGAACTGTTCGGTGACGGCATCTTCGGCGCACAGCGCTTCGCCGTCTGGACCACCGCGATCGCTGGACTGCTGGGTTTCGCACTGGTCACCGCCGAGCGTGGCCATCTGCGTCCGCAGTTCGCCGACGGTTGGCTGCCCCGGGCGCTTGACCCGTACATGGACCGCATTGGTGATGTCGTGTCTGCGGCCATATGCCTGTTTCTGGGCTACTTCGCGTGGCACTTCGTCATGAGCTCGATGCAACTCGGTGAGCGCGGCATGGCCATTCCGATCCAGGTCTGGCCGATTCAGCTCGTTCTGCCGTGGATGTTCGGTTCATCGGCGCTTCGGCACATCGCTTTTGCCACCTGGCCGGCGCTGCGCCCTGAGCCGAAAGAGGAGAATCTTTGATGACCTGGATCATTCTTCTGCTGTTGATCGTCGCGCTGATAGTGCTGCGGCAAAGCCTGGTGCTGGTGCTTGCAGTGGCCACCGCTTATGTTCACATGTTCATCGCCAAGAGCAAGATCGAATTTCTGATCCAGGACTTCTGGTTCACGGTCGATCGCGAGGTGTTGCTGTCGATACCGCTGTTCATGCTGGCCGGCAACATCATGTCGCGCGGATCGATCGCCAACCGCTTGATCGATTTCATGAAGGCTTTCACCGCATCGCTGCCGGGCGGGCTGGGCATTGCCTGCGTGCTGTCTTGCGCGGCTTTCGCGGCCATCAATGGCTCTTCGATCGTCACGATGCTGGCGATCGGCTCGATCATGTACCCGGCGCTGATCTCGCAGGGATACAGCAAGAGCTATGCACTCGGGTCAATCGCTTCGGCGGGCACGCTGGGCATCATCATTCCGCCTTCGATCCCGTTGATCCTCTACGGCATCATGACCGAGCGCGACATCTCCAAGTTGTTCGTCGCAGGCATCGGGCCGGGCTTGCTGCTGACGCTGATGTTCACGGTCTATGCGGTCACGGCGAACTGGAACACCGTGCGAACACCGTTCAAACTTGTGACCGCGATGAAGTCCTTCCTGAGCGGTGGCTTCGCACTGGCGCTGCCCTTCATCATGATCGGCGGTATCTACACCGGCAAGTTCAGCCCGACTGAATCGGCCGCTGTGGCGCTGGCCTATGCGCTGCTCATCGAGTTCTTCCTGCACCGCGATGAGAATGCCAAAGCAGCACCTGCCGGTGCGGGATTGGCGCAGAAGGTCTTGCACTACCTCGGCACCCGCCAGATGAAGCCCAAGGCACTGATGGAAGTCATCTTGGAGACCACCAAGCTGCTCGCCACGCTGCTGCCGCTGCTGTGCATCGCTGGCAGCCTGAACACCATCCTGGATCACTCCGGCATTCCCAAACAGATGGTGACGGCGCTGACCAGCTCGATCCAAGACCGCTGGGTGCTGATGCTGGGCATCAACATCTTGCTGCTGATTGTTGGCTGCTTGATGGATGTTGGCTCGGCGATCCTGATCCTGGCACCGCTGCTGGAGCCGCTGGCGGTGGCCAAAGGTTTCGACCCCCTGCACTTCGGCATCATCATGATCGCCAACCTGGAGATCGGCTACCTGACGCCGCCGGTGGGCTTGAACCTGATCGTGGCGATGGCGGCATTCAAAGAGTCTTTTGGAACCATTTGTAAAGCGGTGATTCCCTTCATCATGATCATGATGGTGTGGCTGGTGATCGTGGTGGTTTATCCACCTCTATCGCTATTCCTGATTGGCAAGTGAAGTTCAGGACGTATCGACCGAGTCACCACCCATGAGACCTGATTCTTAGAAACGGCAACGTTGATCGAAGCCGTCAAGCGCCTGACATACGGCCCTCAAGGCCGTCCACCACACCCCAGAGGATCGACATGAAGATACTGAAAAAGTTATTGCTAGCCGCCAGCTTCACGGTGTTCGCGGCTGGACTTTCAGCCCAGGGCAGTGGCGAGGTCTGGAAGATCGGCACAGCTGCACAGCCAGGCTCGGTGCTGCATGACACCGTGATGAAGTTCGTCAAC